>JBDZVW010000145.1:0-1124 GCA_040255885.1 Betaproteobacteria bacterium | reverse complement strand
GTTGGCTCATAGGCGGATTCGCCGCTCGTCGCTTTCAGGATAAGGATACTCCATGTTTCTGGCGGTCGCGGTTGCCACGGCTTCGCCGAAATAGCTTTCCACCACCTTCAGCGACATATCAATACCGGCAGAAATTCCGGCAGACGTATATACGTTGCCTTGATGCACGAAATGCTTATCGTATTCAACGACTACATCAGGGAAGGAATCGCGCATCCAGTCAAGGGAACGCCAGTGCGTGGTAGCACAGAGACCATCGAGTAAGCCCGCCTTTCCCAGTAACATTGCTCCGGTACAAACGGACGTCAACGTTTCGACCTCTTGTGCACGATTACGAATCCAATCCAGAATTATTGCGTTATCCAGCTGCTCTCCTCGGGCGCCCGGCCCGCCCGGTACTACAAGAACATCAAGTTGCGGACATTCGTTGAACGTGTATTGAGGCAAAACGCGCATGCCGCCAACGGTCGTAACGGGTTCCAACCTTTCCGCTACCAGCAGCACCTCAAATGGGGGTGGCTCGGTTTGACGCGTCGCTTCATTCAAGCGGGTCGTTGAGAAGACTTCGAATGGGCCACAGAAATCCAGAACCTCAACGTTCTTGAATATAACGATTCCAACCCGTTTCTTATTCACGTCTATCTCCGCTTCTTAAAACCCAACACTCAAGCGCAACCGCGCGCCGTAGGGACGTCAGCTAGAGCACCTTGTTGGGTGATCACTTGCGCTTCTGCACCGTCGCCTTCTGCTACCAACTGCGAAAAACTCATTCAGTCGTCTCCAATCCAGCGCGCCGCCGCCGCTCCAGTGTCTTCGGGTTTTGTATTGAAAGCGATGAAAGCACTAGGGGCTGATTTATGCACGGTGTTTACGAGCACCTCGAAGAGCACCAGGCTCCTGGGCGGTATGCGAACTCCACCGCCGATCACAACGCAATCGTATGTCGCTGCTGAGAGCTTGCGCTCCACAGTGCTGCGAGCGGATTCGGCTGAACGAAACAAGCAGAGATCGGCATGCCACCCGCGCTCGGCCATCTGCTTCATCCCGGCCGCGATTCCGGCATGAATCTTCTCAGCGTTCAAACCCGGCGGCAGTGTCGGATCGGAAAAATCCACGGTTTCCGG
>JBDZVW010000502.1:0-1888 GCA_040255885.1 Betaproteobacteria bacterium | reverse complement strand
CATGGATATGAATGCGATAGCGGCATTCTCTATTTCGTCGCGTCGAAAGAGCGGGTAAGAGTACTATTTGACGATGCGCTGATTGATCAGACGTTTACAGCAATCAACGGCTTGCGCGGAGTCGCGCTGGCAGGCCATATGCCGCCGCCGCTCGAAGACAGTCCGAAGTGTCCGCGCTGTTCCCTGGTGGGAATCTGCATGCCGGACGAAGTGCGCTTTCTCAATGCCGTGCCGATCGAGCCTCGTCCGTTGTTTCCTGCGTTGCAGGATGCGCTGCCGCTCTACATTCAGTCACCGCGTGCCTACGTGCGCAAGGACGCGGAACGGTTCGTCATCGAGGTGGAAAAGCAAAAGGTTGCCGAAGCCAGAATCGGCGAAGTTTCGCAAGTCGCAGTGTTCGGACAGACAATGCTGTCGACGCCGGTGATTCATGAATGTTTCCGGCGGGAAATTCCGGTGAGCTGGCATACTTATGGCGGTTGGTTCGTTGGCCACACCGTAGGAGTGGGGCATCGTAACGTGGAGACACGCACGCACCAGTACCGCGCCAGTTTCGACTCGCACATCTGCACCCGGCTTGCGCGTGGCTGGGTGGCGGCGAAGATCGCCAATTGCCGTACGATGCTTCGCCGCAATTGGCGTCACGGCGGAGCGGAATGGGACGATGCTGCTGCGGGCGAGGACGACGAAGCATCTTCCGCGGAGGACGAGCGCGAAGCGACGCGGGCACCAACGGACGTGCTGATTTCGATGAAGGAGGATTCGAATCACGCACTACGGGCGCCGTCGACGGATGTGCTGCTGGGAGTGGAGGGCGCCGGTGCCAATCGTTACTTTCGCAATTTTTCGGGGATGCTGAAGACCGATACCGATCCTGGAATGAGTTTCGATTTCATGGGGCGTAATCGCCGCCCGCCGCGCGATCCGGTCAATGCACTGCTGTCGTTCGCATATGCGATGCTGGCGCGCGAGTGGACAGTTGCGCTTTCGGCCGTGGGGCTCGATCCCTATCGGGGCTTTTACCATCAACCGCGCTTCGGCCGGCCGGCACTGGCGCTGGATATGATGGAACCGTTTCGCCCACTGGTCGCGGATTCGACGGTGATCACGGTAATCAACAATGGCGAAGTGCGTCCCACCGACTTTGTGCGTGCTGCGGGAAGTTGCAATTTAACGGACAGCGGACGAAAGCGGTTCATTGCGGCTTTCGAGCGCAGAATGCAGCAGGAGGTCACGCATCCCATCTTCAAATACCGCGTCAGCTATCGACGATTGTTCGAGGTGCAGGCACGGCTTTTGATCCGGCACTTGTCGGGAGAAATTCCCGATTACCCGAATTTTGTGACACGGTGAAGCCATGGATCACCTTTACGTAATCAGCTACGATATTTCGAACGCCAAGCGCTGGCGCCGCGTGTTCAAGCTCATGAAAGGTTATGGCGAATGGTTGCAGCTATCGGTCTTTCAGTGCAGGCTTGATCGCGTGCGCATGTTGCAGCTTGAGGCAGCGCTGCGCGAAGCCGTGAATCAGCATGAGGATCACGTTCTGATACTCGATATTGGTCCATCGGAAAACGTGGTGCCGCGAGTGCGCAGTCTCGGCAAGACGTTTGAACCCGTCGCCCGCGAAGCCGTGATCGTGTGATTTTTTTTGCCGCGGCGATTCGAGCGCTGTGGTGACGACCTTCAGCGTAGCAGCGCTCGCGTACGGTTAAGTTCTTTAAAAAAGTGGAGAATTTTTGATATCATGCGATTCGCATGGAAGCAAATGGTCGCCCGTTCGGCAGTTCTTCCGCACCGCTCGCAACCGATGCCTGAAAACGGCTGTGGATAAGGGTTGCGGGAAGCACTGTTTTCCGAGGCAGTGATGCCTCGGCCTCATTGAAGC
>JBDZVW010000144.1:0-7065 GCA_040255885.1 Betaproteobacteria bacterium | reverse complement strand
GCGACGTTGCGACGATGTTGCGCGCGAGCACCGGCATGCGCTGCGAGGGATAGGGGAACTGCCAGTCGAAGGGTAAGGTCATTGGGAATCCGTTTTATTCGAAGCGGGTGATTGATAGGGTTATGCTGTCCGGCCATTCGCTCCGGACTCGGTTTATTATAAAAGAGCGGCCAGCAAAATGCCCGCCCGTCCTTTCACTTACTCCCGGTACCTTTCTTGAAGATGTTCAAGGACGGGCCGTATGCAGCCATGACAACAACCTTATCCATCGCCGATGACCGGTGTCGCAGACTGGCGTTCTGGCTGGTCGCGTACGCGTTCGCCGTCACCATGCTCGGCACCACGCTGCCGACGCCGCTGTACTCGATCTATCAGGCACGGTTCGGGTTTTCCGAGTTGATGGTGACGGTGATCTATTCCACTTACGCGGTGGGCGTAATCGCCGCACTGCTGGCATTCGGCAGCTGGTCGGATCAGGTCGGAAGAAGACGGGTGCTGCTGGGCGGGATTGCGCTGTCCGCGGCCAGCGCGATCGTCTTTCTGGTTGCAGGCGGATTGCCTGCGTTGTTCATCGGCAGAGCGCTGTCCGGACTTTCCGCCGGCATATTCACCGGTGCCGGTACGGTGGCGGTGATCGAGCTTGCGCCTGAACGGCAACGCCAGCGCGCCACCTTCGCCGCCACCGCGGCGAACATGGGCGGACTGGGCTGCGGGCCGCTGCTGGCGGGACTGCTGGCGCAATATGCGCCGCTGCCATTGCGGCTGTGCTTCGCCGTCGATCTGGCACTGTTGCTGGTGGCCGCATTCGGCATCTGGTTCGCGCCGGAAACGGTCGCCATACCCGCGAATCCCGAGCTGCGGCTGCAACGATTGAGCATACCCGGGCAAGTGCGTGATGCATTCGTGCCGGCCGTGATCGCCGGCTTCGCGGCATTTGCGGTGTTCGGCTTCTTCACCGCCGTGGCGCCGGCGGTGCTCAGCCATCTGCTGGGGCACAGCAACCATGCGTTGGCCGGCGTGGTGGTTTTTGTGCTGTTCCTGGCGTCTCCGCTGGGTCAATTCGCGCTGAACTGGGTGGCGCGCGAGCGGGCGTTGATGACGGGCTGCATCATCCTGATCGGGGGTGTCGGCTTCGTCGCCGGCGCCATTGCGATCGCGTCGCTGGCCATGTTGCTGCTCGGTGCCGTGGTGACCGGATTCGGTCAAGGCATGGTGTTTCGCGCCGGGCTGGCGGACATCACCGCGGTCATTCCGGAGGGCCAGCGCGCGGAAGTGACTTCGGCATTCTTCGTGATCCTGTACGTGGCGATTTCGATTCCGGTGGTCGGGGTCGGCGTCGCCAACCGGTTCGCGGGGTTGCGCGTCGCCGGAATCGGTTTCGCCGTCGGGGTGGCGATACTGATAATGGTCGCATTGCTGATGCTGCTGCGCAGAGCGAACAAGACGAGGGCGTAATTCGCCACTCCACACAGGGCGGAATCCCGCGGCTCCACTCGCATGCCCTGGCGGATCGGGACGGCAGACCCGTATGCCAAACGATGGGCGGGATGGCGCTGCAGTTAAATGTTAACATTTAACAAATTTGCATTGGAGACGACGCATGGCTTCCAGCCGCATGACCATCATGGGCACCCGGCACGTGATCTCGGCCGGACATTACCTGGCGGCGCACGCCGGATTCCAGATTCTCGAAGCCGGCGGCAACGCGATCGACGCCGGCGTCGGAGCCGGCATCGCGCTCGGCGTGCTGCAGACCGAAAAGGTCAATTTCGGCGGCGTCGCACCGCAGCTTATCCACACCGCCGCGGACCGGAAGGTGCACTGCATCGACGGGCTCGGCGTGTGGCCGCGTGCGATCACGCCGGACTATTTCATCAAGCGCCACGGTGGCAAGATTCCGCCGGGCGTCGAGCGCTGCGTGGTGCCGGCGGCGCCCGATGCGTGGATCACTGCGCTCGAACGTTTCGGCACGATGCGCTTCGGCGAGGTGGCGGCGGCGGCGATCGGCTTCGCGCGCGATGGCTTTCCGATGTATCCGCTGATGTCGCACTTCATTACCGACAACCAGTCGTCATACGAGCGCTGGCCGTCGAGTCGCAAGGTTTTCCTGCCGCGCGGCAGGCCGCCGCAGCCGGGCGATATCTTTGTGCAGTCCGAGCTTGGCGCGACGCTGCAGTACCTCGCCGACGAGGAGAAAAGAGCCGGCCGCCGCAAGGGCCGCAAGGCGGGACTGAAGGCTGCGCGCGATGCGTTTTACAAGGGCGACATCGCCGCGCAGGTCGCGAAGTTCATCCGCCGCGAAGGCGGCCTGATGAGCTACGAGGATTTCGCCGCGTTCAGCGTGAATTTCGAGCCAACGGTGCGTACGCGGTTCGCCGGCATCGACGTTCACGCGTGCGGCCCGTGGTCGCAGGGGCCGGTGCTGCCGATGGCGCTCAACATCCTGAAGGGCTTCGATCTGAAACGCATCGGCCACAATTCGCCGGAATACATTCACTTGCTGACCGAAGCATTGAACCTCGCGTTCGCGGATCGGCATTATCACTTCGGTGATCCGAAATTCGTGAAAGTGCCGATGGCGGGATTGATGTCGGAAAAGTATGCCGCGTACCGGCGCTCGCAGATCCGCGCCGACAAGGCATGGCCGGAGATGCCGCCGGCCGGCGATCCGCGCACGCTCGAAGCGCTGCAGCAGCGCTGTGTTCCGGAACCGCAGTCCGACGAGGCACCGGGCCCCGGCGACACCTCGTACGTATGCGTGATCGACCGCCACGGCAACGCGTTCTCGGCGACGCCCAGCGACGGTTCCAACAACACGCCTATCATTCCAGGCGTCGGCATCCTGTGCTCGGGGCGCGGCACGCAGTCGTGGGCCGATCCCGCGCATCCGTCGTCGGTGGCGCCGGGCAAGCGGCCGCGGCTGACGCCGAGCCCGGCAATGGCATTTCGCAACGGCCGCGTCCACATGCCGTTCGGCACGCCGGGCGGCGACGTGCAGGCGCAGGCGATGCTGCAGGTGTTTCTCAACATCAACGTCTTCGGCATGGAGCCGCAAGCTGCAGTCGAGGCGCCGCGCTTCGCAACCTACAGCTATCCCGGTTCGTTCGAGCCGCACGAGTATTTTCCCGGCCGGCTCTATCTCGAATCGCGCATCGACGGCGCGACCGGTGACACGCTCGCGGGGCTTGGTCACAAGGTTTACCGCTGGGACGACTTCACGTGGCTGGCCGGCGCGGTATGCACGATCGTCGCCGATCGCAAGCGCGGCGTGCTGCACGGCGGTGCCGATCCGCGGCGGCCGGCGTACGTGCTCGGCTGGTGAACGGTTTCCGTGCGGCGGCAACGACGAAATCTGTGTCTGAAATGGAGGAAAAAATGAGCATCCTGTTGCGTGTTGTCTGCATGCTGGCAATGGTCTGTCTGTACGGGTTGCCATGGCCGGCCGCGGCCGCTTCGACGTACCCGGACCATCCGGTCAAGATGATCGTCGGATTCGCACCCGGCGGTGCCGCCGACTTCCTCGGCCGCACCGCGGCGCAGGCGCTGACGGACGGTCTCGGCCAGCAGGTGGTGGTCGAGAATCGTCCCGGCGCCGGCGGACTGATCGCGACCAACTATGCGGCGAAGATGGCGCCGGACGGCTACACGTTGCTGTTCACGTCGATTCCGCATGTGATCAATCCGCATCTGCGCAAGGTGGAATACGATCCGGTCAAGAGCTTCGAGCCGGTGATCCAGTTCGTTGCGGTGCCGCTGGTGCTGGCGGTGAATCCGCAGTTGCCGGTTCATTCGGTGAAGGACCTGATCGATTATGCGAAGGCCCATCCAGGTAAAATCAATTACGCGTCGGCCGGCAGCGGTTCATCGAGCCATCTGGCAATGGAGCTGTTCAAGGAAATGGCCGGCGTGAAACTCAATCACATCCCGTACAAGGGAACCGGTGCGCTGCTCCCGGATCTCGTGGCCGGCCGCGTGGGCGCCACCATTGCCAGCGCGGTGCCGCTGATTCCGCAGATCAAGAACAGCAAGCTGCGCGGACTGGCGACCACCGGTCCGAAGCGTTCGGCCGCGATACCGGATTTGCCGACGATCGCCGCGACGGTGCCGGGCTACGAAGTCATCAACTGGTTCGGCGTGCTGGCGCCGGCCGGCACGTCGAAGGCCATCGTTGCGCGCCTGAATGACGTGCTGAACAAGGCATTGCAGCAACCCAAAATGGTCAAGCTGCTGAACACGCGCGGCGCCGACGTCGTCGGCGGCACGCCGGAAGAATTCGCCCGCGTGATCAAGGCCGACTATGCGAAGTGGGGGAAAATCGTGAAGCAATCGGGCGCGCACGTCGACTGACGCAGCCGCACGGCGCACGCGCGTCGCCGACACCGCAAAAAAGGACCGGGGAAACGATGCCGTACGATCCGCTCGATGCGGCGACGCCGGGAACGGGCCGGCCGTATCCGAAATCCTATTGGGCCGCCACCGCCGGAGCGCCGGCTGCCGACGATGGCCCCGCGCCGGCGCAGGCCGACACGGAGGTGGCGATCATCGGCGGCGGCTATACCGGTTTGTCGTGCGCTTATTTTCTGGCGAGAACGTTCGGTATCCACGCGCTGGTGCTGGAAGCGAATCGCCCGGGCTGGGGCTGCAGCGGACGCAACGGCGGCTTTGCGCGCGCGGCGATCGGGCGCCACGGACCGGCGAGGATGATCGAGCTGTGGGGGCGCGATGTCGCGCGCCGCGTGTTTGCGCAGAGTCTCGCCGCGGTCGACAATGTGCGCGAGTTGATCCGTGACGGCGGCATCGAGTGTGACGCGCTCGCAGCCGGTCATTTGAAAATTGCGCATCGTGCGTCGCGCGCTGCCGCGCTGCGCACCGAGGCGGAGGTGCTGCAGCGGGAATTCGAATATCCCGCCGAGTTTCTTTGTGCGGCGAAGCTCGCGGCCGAACACATCGCCGGCGAAGAAGCGCACGGCGCATTGCGAATTCCGGACGCAGTCGCCGTCCATCCGCTGAAGCTCGCGCTCGGCATGCTGCGGCTGGCGCGCGGCGCCGGCGCCAGGGTTCACAGCGCAAGCCCGGTGTTGAACTGGCGCAAGCAGGGCGCGGTGCACCTGTTGTCGACGCCGCACGGCGCGGTGCGCGCGAAGACGGTGGTGCTGGCGACGAACGGCTACACGCCGCAGCATCTGCACCACTGCGTGCGTGGCGCGCTGCTGCCGATTCTTTCCCACATCATCGTGACGCGGCCGATGACCGCCGCAGAAAAGTCGGCGGCGGGCTTTCATACCCGGCATGTGCTGACTGACACGCGCAAACTGCTGCATTACTGGCGGCGGCTGCCGGACGATCGTATCTTGTTCGGCGGCCGCGGACCCATCACCGAATCGGCATCGGGGCATGTGCAGGTCAGGGAATTCCTGCTCGGCGGCCTGCGCGCGAAGCTGCCGGCGTTGCGCGACATTACTGTCGATTATGACTGGCACGGCTGGGTATGCTATACGGCGGACGTCATTCCACACGTTCATCACGCGGCCGACGACCGCAGCGTTCATTATGCGCTTGGCTATGTCGGCAGCGGTGTGTCGTACAGCCTGTACGCGGGCCGGCTGCTGGCCGAACGGATCGCCGGACACGCTCCGGCGCCGGCCGCTATCCCGTCGACCGCCACGCCGCTGCCGCGATTCCCGCTTGCACGCATGCTGCGAACCGGACAACGCATCGCATACTGGTGGTACCGGCACGCAGATAACCGGGACTGAACTTTTGTCTCTTGTATCGGGAGGTCTGCAATGAAAAGAGCGACGTTTGTTTCCGTGATATTTGTTGCATTGGCGTTTACCGGGCTTGCCGCAGCGCAATCCTATCCCGATCATCCGGTCCGCGTCATCGTGCCCTATGCGCCGGGCGGGTCGCTCGATACGGTCGCGCGCCTGGTCGGGAAAAAGCTGACGGACGCGCTGGGCCAGCAGGTCGTAATTGATAACCGCGGCGGCGGAGGCGGCAACATCGGAGTCGAAGCAGCGGTGCGGTCGGCGCCGGACGGTTACACGCTGCTGATGGGAGCCAACGGTCCGATTTCAATCAATCCCAGTCTCTATCACAACCTGCCATTCGATCCCATCAAGGACCTGGCGCCGATCAGCACGGTCGTGACGACGTCGCTGATGCTGGTCGTCAATCCACGGCTTCCGGTGAACTCCGTCGGTGATCTGATCGCGCTGGCGAAGGCGAAGCCTGGCGCGATCAATTTCGGCTCGGCCGGCAGCGGCTCGACGTCGCACCTGTCAGCCGAACTGTTCAAGGAAATGGCCGGCATCGATATCGTGCACATTCCGTACCGCGGTGCGGGGCCGGCGATACGGGACGTCATTTCCGGGGAAACGCAAATGATGATCACTGCGGTAGTGACGACGCTGCCGCACGTCAAGTCGGGAAAATTGAAGGCCCTCGCGGTAACCGGCCCCAAGCGGCTGCCCATCGTTCCGCAAGTGCCGACCATTGGCGAATGGCTGCCAGGCTACGAGGTCGTAAGCTGGTACGGGCTGTTCGCTCCGGTCAAAACGCCGCCGGCGGTCATCGACCGGCTGCACGACGCGCTGGTCGAAATTCTGGCGGCACCGGACCTGCGGCAGCACTTCGTGGCGCTGGGACTCGACGCGTCGGCCGATACGCCGCGCCAGTTTGCGCATCTGATCGTGGCAGAAAAGGACAAGTGGGCGACGATTATCCGCAAGACCGGCACGCATCCGGATTAATGCGGTGTCGCCGTTACAGCCAGTCCTTGTGCTTCAGATAGAGAATCGGGCCCACCGCGACGATTACCATTACCAGCAGCGCAAGGGGGTAGCCGAAGCTCCAGTTCAGCTCCGGCATGTGCTTGAAGTTCATGCCGTAGATGCTGGCGATCAGCGTCGGCGGCATCAGCACCACCGTCAGCACGGTGAAGATGTTGAGGCGCTTGCTGTGCTGCAGATTGATCATGCCGAGCGCGGTGTCCATCAGGAACTTGGCGCGTTCGAACAGCAGATTGGAATGCGCGATCAGCGATTCCACGTCGCGCAGCGTGTC
>JBDZVW010000501.1:0-1890 GCA_040255885.1 Betaproteobacteria bacterium | reverse complement strand
CCTCGTCGAGTAAATAACGCCCGATCAAAGTGTCCATTCAGATTGAACCACAACAGAGAAGATGCCGGCGACCGCTGTCTGAGGCGCTCGCTCCCCGCTCAAGGGTCGCATCCACTGCGCGGGCTCCTGCTCCGCCTTGCGCTGTCGCAAGAGCGAAGCGGAGGGGTGGTTGGTTTTCAAACATAATACAAAAGTGTACCCACGCACCACACGACGCGCGCTAATCCTGCTCCATTTCCTGATCCGGAAACAGCTCCTCGATGAATCCGAAATTCGTGAAATCGCGAATACGCATCGGATACAGAATGCCGGCCAGATGATCGCATTCATGCTGCACGACGCGTGCATGGAAGTCGCTCACCGTGCGGTCGATCGGATTGCCCTGCGGATCGAATCCGCGATAACGCAGCCGGCGATAGCGCGGCACCATGCCACGCAGGCCGGGCACCGACAGGCAGCCTTCCCAGCCATCGACCATTTCGTCGCCGAGCGGCGTGACGACCGGATTGATCAGTTCGGTGTACGGAACGGTCTCGGCGTCGGGATAGCGCGGGTTGTGCTCGATGCCGAAAATCACCACCTGCAGGCCGACGCCGATCTGCGGTGCCGCCAGTCCCGCACCGCTGAGCGCCGCCATCGTGTCGCGCATGTCGGCCAGCAGCTCCGCCAGCTGCGGCGTGCCGAAATCCACGATCGGCCGCGCCTGTTCCAGCAACCGCGGATCGCCCATTCTGAGTACCGGTCTAATCGCCATTGATTGCCGCCAGTTCGCCGATGATGTGCGCGACGCGCGTCATCGTTTCCTTCAGCGCGTCGCTGATGCCGCTCATGCTGATGCCGTCACGGCTCGCCGCGCGGCCGGCCGCGTAATTGGTGACCACCGCGATCGCGCCGTAGCACAGGCCGATCTCACGCGCCAGCACCGCTTCCGGCATGCCGGTCATGCCGACCATGTCGGCACCGTCGCGCTTCAGCCGCTCGACCTCGGCCGCCGTCTCCAGACGCGGGCCCTGCGTCGTCGCGTAAACGCCGCCGTCCAGCATCGGCTCGCCGGCACGCCGCGCCGCCTCGAGGCACATGCGGCGCACGCGGTCGCTGTACGGATGCGTAAAATCGATGTGAGTCACGCCATGTTCCGAAGTTCCGAAAAAGGTCGCGTCGCGGCCCCAGGTGTAGTCGATGATCTGGTCCGGCACGACCAGCGTTCCGGGCGCGAGATCGGCACGGATACCGCCGACCGATGCCACCGACACCACGAATTTGATCTGCTGCGCGTGCAGCGCCCAGATATTGGCGCGGTAATTCACTTCATGCGGCGGAATGGTATGGCCGTAGCCATGGCGCGCTAGGAACACCACCTCGCAGCCCTGCACGCGCCCGAAGGTCAATGCACCCGACGGCTCGCCGTACGGCGTGCGCACCACCTTGCGCCGTGTCATTTCGAGATTCGCGAGACGCGTCAGGCCGGAGCCGCCGATGATTGCGAACAGCGGATGATTGTTGTTATTCATCACAATCAAAAACGGCTAACCACAGAGGCACAGAGAGAAAACAATACCAGCTATTGAACCCAGGACGTCTCTGCATATCTTCAGATTTCCACGTTTCGTATTCTCATTACTCTGTGCCTCTGTGTCTCTGTGGTGAAATCAGTTGTCCTTGACGGCATAAATCGCCGGTAAATTGCGCCACATGCCTTTCACGTCCATGCCGACGCCGAACACGAAGCGGTCGGGCACCGTGACGCCGACGAAATCGGCCGCGATCGGTTTCGCGCGCCCGATATCCTTGTCGGCCAGCACCGCGCTGTAGAAACCGGCGGCGCCGGCAGCCATGATGCGGTCGCGTATCGCAGCCAGCGTGTGGCCTTCGTCGAGAATGTCGTCGAGC
>JBDZVW010000143.1:5185-7089 GCA_040255885.1 Betaproteobacteria bacterium | reverse complement strand
ACGGGGATTTTGGTCGGGGTGACTGGATTCGAACCAGCGACTCCTGCGTCCCGAACGCAGTACTCTACCAGGCTGAGCTACACCCCGACGGCGGAGATTCAGAACCAGCAAGGGCACGCTTGAACGTGCCCTCGTCAGTATTCGCGGTTGACCGCGAAGTCGGCCAATTGTAGCAAATAATCGCGATAGTTTGAATTTGGGAACGCCGCCAGCGCGGCGCTGGCGGCATGCGCTTCGGCCTGTGCCTGGGTGCGCGCATAGTCGAGTGCGCCGGTGTCGCGAACGGCGGCCACCACCGCCGGCAGATCGTCCCTGCCGCCGTGCGCGATCGCATCACGTACCAGCGCCGACTGCTGCGGCGCGCCGTGGCGCATCGCATGGATGAGCGGCAGCGTCGGCTTGCCTTCGGCCAGATCGTCTCCAATGTTCTTGCCGGTGGCCGCGTGATCGCCCGAATAATCGAGCACGTCGTCGATGAGCTGGAACGCGGTGCCGACGTGCATGCCGTAGCTGGCCGCCGCGCGTTCGATCTCCGCCGGCGCGCCGCCGAGAATGGCACCGAGCTGCATCGCCGCCTCGAACAGCTTGGCGGTCTTGTAGCGGATGACCTGCAGATAGCTTTGCTCATCGACGTCCGGATCGTGGCAGTTCATCAGCTGCAGCACTTCGCCTTCGGCGATGATGTTGGTGGCATCGGCCAGCACCCGCATCACGCGCATGCTGTCAATGTCGACCATCATCTGAAAGGCGCGTGAATAGAGAAAATCGCCGACCAGCACGCTCGCGGCATTGCCGAACCGTGCGTTGGCGGTCGAATGCCCGCGGCGCAGCTCGGATTCGTCGACCACGTCATCATGCAGCAGCGTCGCGGTATGGATGAATTCGACGACGGCGGCCAGCGCGTGGTGCTGCGCACCGCGATAATCGAAGGCGCCGGCGGAAAGCAGCACCAGCGCCGGACGCAGCCGCTTGCCGCCGCTGTTGACGATATACTCCGCGACCTGGCGCACCAGCGCCACGTCGGAATGAAGACGCGTGCGGATCACCTCGTCGACTGCGCGCATGTCGGCCGCGATGAACTCGCGTATCGCTTCGATCGGCACTTCCCGCCTGCCCGAAAATTGGGAATCATACCATTCGGCACACCGCCGGCCGTGATCGGTACCGCGCCGCGATCGCTTTTCTTTGATTTGACTGAAAAAACCATTCTGCTTATAATGCCCTGCTTTTCTCAAGAGCCTGAATTTTCGGAGTCTTCCCATGTATGCGGTCGTAAAAACCGGCGGCAAGCAGTATCGCGTCACCGCTGGCGAAAAACTCAAGATAGAACAGATACCGGCAGACATCGGCAGCGAAATCGTGCTCGACCAGGTACTGATGGTTGCGGACGGCGACAACGTGTCGCTCGGCAACCCGCTGGTCGCGGGCGCTGCAGTCAATGCCAGAATCATTGCCCATGGACGCGGAGAAAAAATCCGCATCTTCAAAATGCGCCGGCGCAAGCACTATCGCAAAACCCAGGGTCACCGGCAGAACTATACCGAAATCGAAGTTCTCGGCATTTCGGCGTAAGGAGCATACACATGGCACATAAAAAGGCGGGCGGCAGCTCGCGCAACGGACGTGATTCGCAATCCAAGCGGCTCGGCGTAAAGCGCTTCGGCGGCCAGATCGTCAGCGCCGGCAGCATCATCGTGCGCCAGCGCGGAACGCGCGTGCACGCCGGAACCAACGTCGGCATGGGCAAGGATCACACGCTGTTTGCCAAGATCGACGGTCAGGTGCAATTTGCCGCCAAGGGCGCCGAGCAGCGCACCGTGGTCAGCGTATTGCCGGTCTGACGGAAACCGTACAGCCGACGAAAGCCCTGTCGCAAGGCAGGGCTTTTTTGTTTAGCCCATGAA
>JBDZVW010000143.1:0-5085 GCA_040255885.1 Betaproteobacteria bacterium | reverse complement strand
CATGAAATTCTTCGACGAGGCCACCATTGAAGTCGTCGCCGGCAAGGGCGGCAACGGCGCCGTCAGTTTTCGACGCGAAAAATTTGTGCCGCGCGGGGGGCCGGACGGGGGCGACGGCGGCCGCGGCGGCAGCATTCACGCGGTCGCGGATCGCAACATCAACACGCTGATCGATTACCGCTATGCCCGCATCCATCGCGCGAAAAATGGCGAGGGTGGCCGCGGATCGGACTGTAACGGCAAGTCCGCCGGCGACGTCACGCTGCGCATGCCGGTCGGCACCGTCATTACGGACCTCGAAACCGGCGAGCCGGTCGCCGACCTTGCGCATGACGGCCAGCGGGCACTGCTCGCGAAGGGCGGCAATGGCGGACTGGGCAATCTCAATTTCAAATCGAGCACCAACCGCACGCCGCGCCAGTCGACGCCGGGACAGCCGGGCGAGATGCGCAAGCTCAAGCTGGAACTGAAGGTGCTGGCGGACGTAGGATTGCTGGGTCTGCCGAACGCCGGCAAATCGACCTTCATCCGGGCGGTCTCCGCGGCGCGGCCGAAGGTGGCCGACTACCCGTTCACCACGCTGCAGCCCAACCTGGGCGTGGTACGGGCAGACATGAACCGCAGTTTCGTGGTCGCCGATATTCCGGGATTGATCGAAGGCGCCGCCGAAGGGGCCGGTCTCGGTCATCGTTTTCTGCGCCATCTGGCGCGCACCCGGCTGTTGCTGCACCTGATCGACGTCGCACCCCATGACGGCTCCGACCCGGTGGCCGGAGCGCTGGCGATCATCAAGGAACTGGAGAAGTATAACGCGGCGCTTTTCCACAAGCCGCGCTGGCTGGTGCTCAACAAGTCCGACCTGCTGCCCGCCGAAGAACAGCCGGCAGCAGTGGGGCGCATACTGCATGGACTCGACTGGACCGGCCCGCACTTTCTGATTTCGGCGCTTGCCGGCGATGGTTGCCGGGAACTGATTTTCGCTATCATGGAACATCTCGAACAAGATCCGGGCGACGCATCACCGGCCGCTGCGGAAAGCGATCAATGAATTCGGCGCTACGCGACACGCGACGGCTGGTCGTCAAGGTCGGCAGCAGCCTTGTCACCCACCAGGGACAGGGTCTGGACCATCGCGCGCTGTCGCACTGGGCGGCGCAGATCGCGCAGCTCAGGCACACCCGGCACGAAGTCGTGCTGGTATCAAGCGGCGCCATCGCGGAAGGCATGCAGCGGCTCGGCTGGAGCGCGCGCCCGCGCGCGGTGCGCGAACTGCAGGCGGCGGCGGCCGTCGGCCAGATGGGGCTGGTGCAGGGTTACGAATCCTGTTTCCGGGAACACGGGCTGAAGGCGGCTCAGGTGTTGCTCACGCACGAGGACATGGCCGATCGCAAACGCTACCTGAACGCGCGCTCGACGCTGCTGACGCTGCTCGAGCTCGGCGTCATCCCGATCATCAACGAAAACGACACCGTCGCCACCGATGAAATCCGCTTCGGCGACAACGACACGCTGGGCGCGCTGGTGGCCAACCTGGTCGAGGCCGATGCGCTGATCATCCTGACCGACCAGGCTGGGCTGCATACCGCCGACCCGCGCAGCGATCCCGCGGCGACATTGGTCACCGAGGCACGCGCCGGCGATCCCGCGCTGGAAAAAATGGCGGGCGGCGCCGGCAGTGGCATCGCGCTCGGCGGCATGCTCACCAAGGTGCGCGCGGCGAAGCGCGCGGCGACGGGCGGCGCGCACACGATCATCGCGTCGGGCCACGAACCGGACGTGCTGATACGGCTTGCGCGCGGCGAATCGATCGGCACCCATCTCGCCGCGGACGATGCCACGCTCGCCGCGCGCAAGCGCTGGCTCGCCAACCAGTTGCAGTCGCGCGGCCGGCTGATGCTGGACGCCGGCGCGGTCGAGGCGCTGCGCACGCACGGCACCAGCCTGCTGCCGATCGGGGTTTACGACGTTTCCGGCGACTTCGAGCGCGGCGAACTGGTGAGCTGCATCGGCCCCGAGGGCCGCGAGGTGGCGCGCGGCCTGGTCAACTACAGCGCGCCCGAAGCACGGCGCATTCTGCGCACACCGTCCGCACAGATCGAAGCCAAACTCGGCTACATCGACGACCCCGAATTGATACACAGGGACAATCTGGTTCTGCTCTGAGAGCGGAACCAGATTGCGGTGCAGGCTAACGTGAGCGTAGCGAACGTTAAGCGCGAAGCGCGGCCGAAGCCACAATCTTCCGATCGAAGAGCGGAACCAGATTGCGGCGCAGGCTAACAATTTGAGAAGCAAATTGTTAAGTAAGCGCAGCGAACGTCAAGCGCGAAGCGCGGCCAAAGCGGCAATTTGATTCTGCTTTGGCAGGACAAACCCGGCCGGCCTGGATCGGATCATTTCACGCAGGCCGGGCCCTCCATGAATCCCGGCATGCGGAGATCCTGCGCCACGATTCATTCATCACGACCGTAGAGAACCCGCCGGTACGGCAGCGAGATCACGTTACGGGAGATACGCGCGTCGATCACCATAGGCTCCGGTTTTGCCACCCATTCCGTCGCAGCCTTTCGGACTTCGTCCACGGTTCTGGCGAGCACACCTTTGCCTCCGAATGCGCGCGCGATTGCACCGATGTCGGGACTCGGCACCGTGGAAAGGGCGGCTTGCATCTTGTGAGCGCGCATCTTTTGGTACTCGGCGCCGAGCGCCTCATCGTTGAGGACGACGACGAGGATGGGCATTTTCTCGCGCACGATCGTGTCGAAATCGGAAAAGTGCATCAGCGTGCTGGCATCGCCCTCGACCAGCATCAGCGGCTGGCGGCCGGTGGCCATGGAGATACCCATCGCGGCAGGCAGCATCTGGCCGATGCACCCGAAAAAATACGACGCATGCACAAAGCGACGCGGGCGACTGAATGTGAGGATCGAGAATCCCGCGCTCGTGCCGCTGCCGGTCAGGAGCGGAATGTCATCGGGTACAGACTCTTCCAGCACGCGACAAACGTGCCGCGGATCAATGGTGCCGGGTTCAATCTCGAACTCGGCAGGATCTTCATACTGGTTGGCGAGCCGCTCAAGCGTGGTGCCGGTTCGGTAGCCGATGGATTTTACGGATCGTTTGGCAAGTTCGTCAGCAATGGCCTCGAGACCGGTGCGCACATTGGTCTGTACGTAGCAGTCAGCACCGCGGGCACCCGGGAGCATCACGTGTGGCTGTATGTCGAGATGCACGTACTTTGCGTTCGGATAGAGGTAACCGTGCTCCGTCGTGTACCGGTTCAGGCTCGCCCCCGCCGCGATGACACAATCCGCTTCCTCGAAAAGCTGGATCGCCGTGCGCGTCGCGAACAGGCCCGATATGCCCGCATGATATTCGTTTCCGGCGAGCCAGTTCTTGGAGCGCAGTGTGGTGGCGATCAGCGCGCCGATACGGTCACCCAGTTTCAGCACGGCATCACCGGCATTGGCCCAGATGGCGCCGCGTCCGGCAATGATTACCGGCTTTTTGCTGGCGGCGATGATATCGGCCGCCGCCCTCAGCGCCGCGGGATCCGCGTGAACCGCCGGCGCCGCAGGCATGAGGACCGACGATGGCATGTATGGGTCGTCGTCCTCAAATGATTCCTGCTGCACATCCATCGGCGCGCTCAGCATGATCGGCCGCGATTCCAGCCTGGCCAGATAGAACGCCTTGCGCACGGCCTCGTCGGCATAATCCGCCGATACGACACGCACGAATCCGGCTTCGCAGGCGTCCGCAAACTTCGCCTGATCGAAGCGCTGGTTGTAATCCTGATCGTTGCCCGGAAACTCGCCACAGAAAGCGACCAACGGCGATCGGGCGCGGGCGGCGGTTACAAGAGCAGTCGCAAGCTGGGTCGTGCCGGGGCCGCATGTTGCCGTGCAAACGCCCGGCGTACGCGTATGTCTCGCCCAGCCGTCCGCCATGCCGAGACCCACGCCTTCGTGACGCACCTCGATCAGTTCGACACCGATCTTGTGCAGCCCCTCCATCCAGTACATGTTGCCGTCGCCCATCATGCCGAATACATGCGTGACGCCTTCGTCCTTGAATGCTTGCGCCAGCCGCTCGTAGACCTTCATGCATTTCCCTCTTCGTTCGTGATTTCACTGCAGCGCGCCGCAAGTTTGTGTGCGAAATCGGCTGTCATACGTTTAACGACGACCTTGGCTCCGGATTCAACAAGGCCCGCAAGCTTGCCCGATATTTTATTCCGGCCTGTCAGTTGCACAACCGAACCCCGGCCCTCCGTGCGTTGCATCACTCGGAAAGTCATGGCGGCGGTGAAACGCGTACCACCCTGCTTGTCCTTGCCGCGCGAACTGACGCGACCCGTCATCGCAGCATCGTCGAGTTCCAGCGCGATGCGCGCGCGGAAGGTCACCTTTGCGGGGCCGAATTTGATCATGAGGCCGCCATCGAACGTTCCATCTTCATGCTGCTCACCGAGGGATGCGCCCGCCACGCAACTGACGACCGCTTCGCGATCGGAAAGGAAATTCCACACGGCGCGCGGGGGCGCGTCCGGCACGTCGAACTGCTCAGCGATTTCGATCATGGCTGCCGTTATTCACTTTCTCGCCAACGTCATATCCAAGGATAACCCGGTTCTTTCTGACGGAACAAAACCGATCGAGGCAAATCGCGGCTTTTCGTCAGCTTCGTCGCAGCCGCAATACAACGATCATTCAACTTTCGCTGCGGCTCACGTGCTCCACGGCGACGTGCTTCGGGCCGCGCAACGTCGATACGGTTACCAGGATCATAAAAATAGCCGCGACGCCAAGAAAGGCCGCGCTGATCGGCCGGGTCACCAACGTACTGACATCGCCCAGCGACACCAAAAGTGCCCGGCGCAGGTTCTCCTCCATCATCGGCCCCAGCACAAAGCCGAGAAGCATGGGCGCCGGCTCGCAATCAAGCTTCATGAACACGTAGCCCACCAGTCCGAAGAAACCGGCAACGTATACGTCGATCGGTGCATTGTTCAACGAATAACTGCCGATGCAGCAGAACATCAAAATCGCCGGAAACAAAAATCGATAAGGAACGGTGAGCAGC
>JBDZVW010000142.1:0-7099 GCA_040255885.1 Betaproteobacteria bacterium | reverse complement strand
TGATGACCTGCCTGCCGCTGTTCCTGATGCTGGTGCTGACCAAGATGGAGCCGGAAGCGATGTATCCGCTATGGCACTCGATGCTTGGCTGGGTGGTGCTCGGCATCATCGCGGTGATGGAAATCATCGGCTACCTCGCGATTCGCAAGATAACCAATATCGATGTGTAACTTTGTGAGATAGGGTTCTATGGACAGCCGAGTCATACTGTTGCTCATTGCATTGCTGATCGGCGCCGCCGTGCTGTTGTTTGCATGGAGCCTGCCCAAGCTGCAGTCCGAGGTGCCGCAGGAGGATCGCGAATACATGGACCCGCTGCCCGGTCCGTTGCGGCTGGGCTGGTTCATGGTGCGCTTTCTCGAATTTCACGTCTGCCAGTTCATTCCGGCGGACGCGCTGGAAAAAACGCACCGCAAGCTGGCGCTGACCGGCGTCGGCTACCTGATCAATGCCGAGCAGTTTTACGCGATCAGGATATTGTCGACGCTGCTCGGCGGTGGCCTGGTGTGGGCGGCGCAGGCGCTGCTGCATTCCTATAACGCGACCTGGCTGGTGGGCGGATTGCTGGTCGGTTATTTCTACCCCAACTTGTGGTTGCGCGACACCCGCGAACGGCGGCGCAAGCAGGTGCAAAGAACATTGCCGGTGTATCTGGACTTCATCACGATGGCGGTCGAGGCCGGGCTTAACATGACCGGTGCGATCAGCCAGGCGATGGAGAAGGGGCCGGCGGGGCCGCTGCGCCACGAGTTCTTCATGGTGGTGCGCGATCTGCGTTCCGGCCTGCCGCGCGCCGATGCGCTGCGGCGCATGGAATCGCGGTTGCAGATGCTGGAGATCACCAGCTTCGTCGGCGCCGTGATTCAGGCCGAGAAGATGGGCGCGCGGCTGGGGACTGCACTGCGCGCGCAGGCCGAACAGCGCCGCGTCGAGCGCTTCCAGCGCGCCGAGAAACTGGCGATGGAAGCGCCGGTTAAGCTGATCGGTCCGTTGATGATGTTCATTTTCCCGGTGACGTTCATCGTGATCGGTTTTCCGATCGCGATGAAATTCATGCAGTCGGGGATGCTGTAACGGATCAGGATGTGCTGGTCGGAACGCTTTGCCACGCGACGTCCGGTTCGCTGGTGCTGCCACGGGTGTGGCTGGCGCGCAGCGCGTGGGAACGCATGCGCGGCCTGCTGGGCCGGCCGCCGCTGGCCGCGGACGAAGGCATGCTGATCACGCGTTGCGGCTCCGTGCACACCTTCGGCATGCGTTATGCACTGGACCTCGCATTCATCGACCGTGACGACCGCATTTGCAAGCTGGTATCCGCGTTGCGCCCGGGACGCATGGCCGGCAGCCGCAGTGCGGTGAGCACACTGGAGCTGGCGCCCGGGACGCTCGCCGCGACCGGACTGAGAGCCGGCGATCATGTGACATGGAAAGAGATACGCCAATGACAACCAAACCGCGAATGCGCTGGATCTTCGCCGTGGCGGTGCTGATGCTGACCGGCTGCGCCGCCACCGGCCATGCCCCATCGCAAAGCAAGCTGTTCTCGTTGAGCAATCAGGCCGAGCTTGCGTATACGGCGGGCAACACTGCCAAGGCCGAAGAACTTTACAAGGCGCTGGTGCGTTCCGCACCGAACAATTACGAGGCCTGGTTCCGCCTGGGCAACCTCTATGCGCGCTCCGATCATGCCGACGCCGCGGCGGATGCCTACCAGCATGCGCTGACGCTGAACAGCACCGATCCGCGTGCCTGGCACAATCTCGGAGTCGTTCGCCTGCGGCAGGGCTGGGCGGCCTTGATCGCGTCGCATGGTTACCTGAAGGAGAAGGATCCGCTGTATCACGAAACCGGTGATCTGATCCACTACCTCAGCAAGATGCCGATCCTCGGCGATCAGGCCGCGGCCTACAAAACTGCCGACACCCATGACGGCAAAAAGAAGCCGCAACAGTCCAGCCAGTAACATGCGGCCGCTGCCAAGAGATGAGCATTTTTCCCCTCCTCGGATGAGGAGGGGTGGCGGCGTAGCCGACGGGGTGGTGAAGGGTACCCCGAAAATCAACCACCCCTTCCGCTTCGCTCCCTCCCCTCCTCATCCGAGGAGGGGAGATTCATCGTGGATGCTGCCGACCACGCGCGAAAAACAGCGCGGCCAGGCGATTATCGAATACATCATCCTGTTTCCGGTGATGGTGTTGCTGATACTCGGCACGGTCCAGTTCGCACTGATCTATCAGGCGAAGTCGACGCTTGACTACGCAACGTTCATGGCGGCGCGGCAGGGGGCGTTGAAAAACGCCAAGAAACTTTATATCAAGGACGGCCTCGCCGAGGGCATGACGCCGTTGTACGCCAACGGCTCCGACCTGGTGGGGATGCTGCGCGGGCGCACGGTGGCGATGATCGAGGCGTTCAATCCGCTGGCCACTGAGGTCGATATCCTCAATCCGACCAAGGCGGCGTACGACGCGAACAAGGTCGGCGACAAAATGCCGAACGACAATCTGATGTACCGGCCGACCACCGTGAAAGGCGGCGAAAGCATCCAGGACGCGAACGTGCTCACGATCAAGGTGAAATATTGCGTTCCGCTGATCGTGCCGCTGGTGAACAAGGTGATCTATTCGCTTTATTTCGGTTACAAGGCGATCGTGAATCTGTCCGGCGTTACCTTTGACGAAAGTTCCACTGCGACCAACGACGACAACTTTTGCGAAGACCTGCGCGACCAGTTGCACGACAAGGTGGTCGACGGCATCGACGCGGCCAATGGCGTTCTGGGCGGTGTCATCCCGACTGATTTGGCGAGCACCATCACCAGCATCGGCAAGTCATTTCCGACCACCATTCCGATTCTCAACTGGAATCTGGCTGGCTACCGCATTCCGATCTACGCGACCGCCAGTGTGCGCATGCAAAGCCCGGCAAAGATGTAAGTGATGCGGAATTCGCAGCAGACGAAGAGGGCCGGCACCGATATGCCGTTTCGCGACAACGTCCGTAAAGTGCGTGCTCCGGCGCAACGCTTTGGCCGCGGCAGATTGGCGGCGTTTCTGATCGCGGCCACGATGGGCTACGCAATCCCGGCACAGGCGCTCGACGTGCAGCCCGGCATGTGGCGGTTCACGTCGCAGACCCGAATCCGCGGCATCGAGATGCCGAAGATGAAGCCGCATTCCTATGACTATTGCATCACCAGCAAGGATATTGCGCATCAGCTCATGCCGCCGAACACGCCGTGCACGGTGGAAGATCTAAAGACCGCCGGCAATGAAGTAACCTGGCGGCTCGCGTGCGACGGCGGTCAGGCTGGCGAGATTGCTGGCCGTGGCCGGGTGCAGTTTCAGGGAACGTCGCTGCAGGGTGTGATCACGACGACAATAAGCTATCCGCGAACGATCGAGACTACCCAATATCTGTCCGGCAAGCGCATCGGCAAATGCCCGCCGATTTCCAGCGATCCGCGTGACGGTGGTTTGCGGCGCTACGTGCCGCAGCAGTAGGTTATACGTTGCACGAATCTCTCCGCCTTGTCGACGCGGAGTGGTCGGTGGTTCTCGAAAAGTTCGCGATCTTTCCACGGTTGCGCAACGTTACCGCTTCTTTCGTTACGCGCGGGGAAAGACGTGGTGATTTTTTTGCGTGAATGGGACGACGTCAATTTTTCCGGACGCCGCTCACCACCCCCGCCCGCCTTCGCGGGCTCCCCTCCTTAAAAACAGGAGGGGAAAAACCTGCGTAGACATGTGCCTCCGTGTGCAAATGTGTGGCGTAGAGAATGACACGCGAATCTCCCCTCCTCGGATGAGGAGGGGTGGACGCGAAGCGGACGGGGTGGTGAGCGGCGCCTGAAAAATCGACTACCTACCAGTTGGCGCAACCATCTCTTCTTCCGCCGCTCCGCTTTGCTCTTGATGCTTGAGCAAATGTCTTGATAATTTCCGGCGCCGCACCCGAATCGCTAACAGCCTACTTGCTCAGCCCGGCGTCCGGCGTGCCCGGTCCCGCGTCATGGTTACCGTGATAAACGTTGACGCCATTACCGATGATGCGCACCAGCGGGTTGCGGTCCACCAGCCGGACTTGTTCGCAGCCCGGCGGCGCATTGCCGTGGTCGCGATTGTTGTTCGTTGCGCACACGTCTTCTTTCGACTTGTTTTGTGCCTGCGTGCTGTTGCCTTCGTTTTCGTTGTTGCCGTTTCCGTTTTCGGCGACCGTGCTACCCGAGCCGCCGCCGACGAAGCCGCCTTCTTCCGCTCCGCTTTCACTGCCGGTGTTTTCCGTGGCGAATCGCGTTGTGCCAGATTCGCTGCCTGTTCCGCCGTTGCCGGTTCCAGCTTCATTGCCGGCTACTGCGCCGCCTGAACCGCCACCGACGAAGCCGCCCGCAAGCTCTTCGCCGGAAGCGCCGAGTCCTTCACCGAAACCGCCGTTTCCTTCGTTGGCGCCGCCGTTCCCTTGACCGAAGCCGCCCGTTCCTTCAGCTCCTTCACCAAAGCCACCGGTTCCTTCGCCAATGCCGCCGCCACCGCCGGCGACCTGGGTTCCGCCACCGAAACCGCCTTCGCCACCGGCGAGCTCACCGCCGCTCGCTCCGCCGGCATCAGCATAAGTACTATCGCCGCTGCCGCCGCCGGCGAATTCGCCACCACCCGCTCCACCACCGAATCCGCCCGATCCGCCGCCGGCGAATTCGCTGCCGCCGCCAAAGCTGCCGCCTTCGTTGCCGGAGAGGCCGCTGCCGCTTGCTCCGCCGCTGTCGGCAACATTGTCGCCGCCGCTGCCGCCGCCACTGAAGTCGCCGCCTGTGCTGCCGCCTTCGCTGCCGTTACCGGCGAATTCGGAACCGCTACCGCCATTACCGCCGGAAATTCCGCCACCGCCATCATTGCCGCCCGCGACATTGGTGTCGGTGGTGCCACCGCCATTAGTCCAGTCACTCCCGCTGCCACCTGACGTGTCTGTCGTACCCGTGTTGTCGCCGCCGTTGGAACCGGCGATATTGCCGCCGTTCGGATTTTCGGGTGACTCGCCCCCCGGCGTGCCATTGTCTCCGGTCGCGATGGTGGTGCCGCCATCCGGGCCGTTCGACGGTTCCCCGCCCGGATCGCCGGTCGGGCCATTGTTCGAAATATCGCCGCCGTCGGTTCCGCTGGTGGTGGAGCCGCCGGGATTATTGCCGCCGGAAATTGTGCCGCCGCCGTCGGGACCGGCACTGATGGCGCCGCCGGGGTTGTCACCCTGGTTCATGCCGGGGGTCGGACTGCTGTCGGGATTTGAATTGTCGCCGCCGCTGGTGGTGTCCACTACGCCGGTCGTGTTCTGTGAACCAGGGTCGCTGGTGCCACCACCACTGTCCGGCGGATTATTGCCGCCACCGTTGTTTCCGTTATTGCCACCGCCGCCACCGCCATTGTTGCCGCCGCCACCTCCGCCGTTGTTGCCGCCGCCACCGCCGTTATCCGGCTGTTTCGGCGCACCTTGCCCCGTGCTGCCGCCTGGGCAGAAGAATTGGGAGCAGGTGCCGACAATGGTGACGCCAGGATCAGGGCGGTCGCTGTCGATGATGTGAACCTTGGTGGCAGTGATCGAGCCGAGCGGGTCGGAGACCGGGGCGCCAGGATAGCCAACGTCGCCGTACGAAATGGCAGGATCGGGCTTCGACGGGTCGACGTTATAGTCATTCACCACCTTGCCCTGCGTCCAGAAAGTGACCTCCATATTACCCAGCGTGAAATCGCGGAGAACGGAAATGTCGCCTTTTTGGTCACTGCCGCCGATGATCAGTTTGGCAAGCGGATTGAACTGCTGCAGCAGCCCGACGATCATGTCGGTGTTGTAGCCGGTGTGGCCGGCTCCGCCTGGCAATTCGGCGGTGTTGCCGACGTCGATCGCGTTCGTTGTGTGATACGGCTCCAACTGCACGGTAATCCAGCTCGGCGTGGTGATGCCATGTGGTGTCAGCGCCTGAATCGAATCTGCGTGCAGCCGGAAATACTGCTGGGGTATCGGCTTGAACCAGCCGTTATCGATCAGGTAATCGTTGACGTTGGTCAATTGCAGCGCGCCGCCGGTCCACAATTCGAAATTGCCGATGGGCAGATCGACCGGGTTCTGATCGTCGTCCTTGACGAAGCCGAGCGTGGTGGCGAGAAGAGAGCCAGTATGCGCGCCGTTGTCGATGCTGATGTCGTGCCCGCCAAGCACGGCCTGGATCGTGCCGACGTTGGTCGTGACGTCGATGGTGCCCTGACCCTTCGGCGCGGTCAGTGTCAGTTGGCCGAGATTGTCCGCGGTATTGGGATTCAGTGCCCGGATGATCCCGCCTCCGGTAGTCTTTACGGTGCCGTTGCCGCTGAGTGCTATCGAGATGCCGGTTTTGCTGTCGGTCGCGACGGTGGACGACGCGATGGTCACGTTACCTCCTGCCGTCATCGTGATGCCATCAGGTGTCGTCGCGCCGGTGGTAATGACGTTGCTGTTGATCGCGAGCGTGTTGCCGGTGATGATCACGCCGCTCTTGACGTCGTTGCCCACGGTGTTGGACGGTGTCGCGTTGTTGCCGGTCGTCGTCAGCGTCAGCGCGCCGTTGACCGTGACGTTGGCGCTGCTGACCAATTTCGGATTTTTGGGATCGGAATTGTCCACCAGGTTGCCGGAAATCTGCAGCATCGGGGCGGTCTCGCCGGTTACGGTGATGGGGCTTTTGACGTTGACGCCGGTTTGTCCGAAGAGGTCTGCGACCGCTCGGCCGTGCGAAGAGGTGACGTTGATCGGACCTGCGGCCGTCACCAGCCCGGCGTTGGCGACGCATCCGACGAAGATGTTGCACAAGCCGCTGCGGGCGTTCAGCATCACCGTCGCACTGTGCGGCGCGCTGGTGCTGAGCGTGCTGCCGCCGTTGTCGATCGCGGTGATCGCAGCGTTCTGCGCGATCTGGCCGTTCGCAGTGCTGATGTAAACGCCAGCATTGTCTCCGGTGCCGTTGCCGCCGCCAGTCGCGGAAATTGCACCATTCACGGCGACACCGGTTGCGCCGTAGATGTTGACGGTAGCTGGTGAGACGTTGCCGGTGCTGGTGGCGTTGATGCCACCGATG
>JBDZVW010000500.1:0-1898 GCA_040255885.1 Betaproteobacteria bacterium | reverse complement strand
AAGTCGGTGTTCCTGCGCTCGTCGTCGCTCAAATCGGTGATCGCCTGCGCCAGGTCGTCGGCGCCGTTGAACACGAAGCGCATTGCCCCCGCGGTGTAGCGGCTGTTGCCGCCGCACTCGGCCTGCGGCGCGGCTTCCAGCATGATCACACTGCTGCCGGCTTCGCGCGCCGCCAGCGCCGCGCATGCAGCCGCGTTGCCCGCGCCGACGACAACAACGTCGGGGTTTTCGAGATTGCTCCCGGTCATGTTTCCCTCCAGAAAGATCAGTGCAGCGTCTTCGGCGTCTGCCCGCTTTCCGATTCAATGTCGGATGGCCGCTCCGCCGAAGCCGATGCGGGTGCCGGCGATGCGTGATGCATGATCATGCGCCACCCGAAATCGGTGTTGAGATAGACGTTGGTTGCGATCACCGGCACGCGCGGCTGCGCTTCGCCGACGACCAGGATGTATTCGTACAGACTGTGCATCGCGACCATCATCGCGTGCACACTCTGCAAATGGCACAACTGGAACTGCAACTGCCGGCCGCTCGTGAAAATGCGGCGCCAGGATTCGCGCACCTCGGCGACGCCGGCCAGCCGCGTTCCGCCCGGATGCACGCAGATGATGTCGTCATCAGCCCATACCGCCATCATCGCATCGAGGTCGGTTTTCTCGAACGCGTCGTAAAAGGCGGCTTCGGCGTCCTGCGGCGTCGGAAAGATCGGGCGTTTCACGGTTGGCTGACGGTTGGCGGTATGCCGATTCTATCAAAGTCGATTGCCGACATGACGCGTTCCGGCGTCAATTCCAGCATGCAGCGGAAATGTCCGAGCGGGCATTCACGCTGAAAACACGGGCTGCATTCGATGTGCAGCCACAGCACGGTTGCTTGCGATGACAGCGGCGGCGTGAATTCCGGACTGCTCGAACCATACAGCGCGATCAACGGCCGGCCCAGCGCTGCTGCGACATGCATCAGTCCCGAATCATTGCTGATCACCACGTCCGCGCACGACAGCAGGTCGATCGCCTGGCCCAGCGACGTTTTGCCGCACAGGTTGACGGCGGCACTGGCACGCGCGATCGCGGCGCCGATCGGTTCGTCCTTCGATGAGCCGATCAGCCACACGTCGCAGCCGCGCTCGGCGAGCCGTTGTGCCAGCGCCGTGAAGTGCGCGGCCGGCCAGCGCTTCGCGGGGCCGTACTCGGCGCCCGGGCACAGCGCAACGGCAGGACGAGCGTGCGCCAGCCCGAGCGCGGTCAGCGTCGCGCTGCGCTGCGCGTCGTCCACGGTCAGCCGCGGCTGCGGCAGCGGGCGCGGCAGCGCGCCGCCCGGCACTTCCGCCAGCAACGCGAAACGCTCGGCCATTTGCGGCAATGCCTTCTTGTCGAGAAGGCGGATGTCATTGAGCACGCCGTAACGCATCTCGCCACGGAAGCCGGTGCGCAGCCGGATGCGCGCGAACCACGGTATCAGCGCAGACTTGAACGAGTTCGGCAGAATGATCGCCTGATCATAGGCTTCGGCGCGCAGCGTGCGCGCCAGCCGCAGCCGTGCGCCGAGCTTCAGCTCGCCATGCTCGAATGGACTGGCGAACGCGCGCCGCACCTGCGGCATGCGCGCGAACAACGGCAGCGTCCACTGTGGCGCCAGCACGTCGAGCGCGAGACCGGGATGATATTCGTGCAGCCGCATGAACAGCGGCTGTGCCAGCACGCCGTCGCCGACCCATGCGGGAGCGACGACGAGGATGCGCACAATCGTGATTCAGGATAGAGGGACGAGGATTGAGGATTGAGTAACAGTATGCGGCACGCGCCGCGTGCCGGTAACTCTGACTCGATCCTCGATCCTCACTCCTCGATCCTGCCTTTTAATGGCCTTTCTTCACCTCGCCCGTCAGCACATAGCGC
>JBDZVW010000499.1:0-1908 GCA_040255885.1 Betaproteobacteria bacterium | reverse complement strand
GCGCTGACGCGGGCGCTGCACGAGCTCGGCGTGCCGCATCCGCTGCACGTGCACGCCAGTAATCTCGGCGTTCCGGGCAACGCCGACAGCACGCTGGAGACGATGCGCGCCGCCGACGGCCGGCCGATCCACATCACGCACATCCAGTTCCACAGCTACGGCGCCGAGGGCGACCGCAAGTTCTCGTCAGCCGCGGCGCGCATTGCCGACGCGGTGAATGCGAATTCGAACGTCAGCATCGACGTCGGCCAGATCGCGTTCGGCCAGACCGTCACCTGTTCCGGCGACACGATGAGCCAGCACCGCCAGGCGCATCACGGCGATCCGAAAAAGACGGTGATCATGGACGTCGAATGCGACGCCGGCTGCGGCGTCGTGCCGTTCCGCTACCGCGACCGCAATTTCGTCAACGCATTGCAGTGGGCGATCGGGCTCGAGCTGTTTCTGCTGGTGCAGGATCCGTGGCGCGTGTTCCTCACCACCGACCATCCGAACGGCGCACCGTTCACGCACTATCCGACGCTGGTGCGGCTGCTCACCGACCGCACGTATCGCAACGACATGCTGGCACAGATTCATCCTGATGCCGCCGCGATCAGCAATCTGAAAGGGCTTGATCGCGAATACTCGCTCTATGAGATCGCGATCATGACGCGCGCGGCGCCGGCGCGCATTCTGGGGCTCGCCAATCGCGGTCACCTGGGTGCCGGCGCCTGCGCCGACGTCGTGGTCTATAACGACGACTCCGATCGCGAAGCGATGTTCGCGAAACCGGCGTACGTGTTCAAGAACGGCGAGCTGGTGGCGCGCGACGGGCACGTGATCAAGGCAACATGGGGCGATACGCACGTCGTGAAGCCGGCGTTCGACCGCGGCATCGAGCGTGATCTCAAGACCTACTTCGAACGCTACCAGACGGTGCGCATGGAGAATTTCCGCATCGGCGCAGACGAGATGCACGACATCGGCCGCGGCGCCGGACTACAGGTGCATCCGTGCCGCAACAGATGAGCGGGCCGGCGCGATGGTGATCAACGGCGTCGCAATCGACGACACATTCGCCGAGGCGTTCGGCATGAAGGCGGCGCGGCTCATCATCACGTCGCACGATCTGAAGTGGGCACATCACGCTGCTCATACCGCAACCGGTTTCGCCACGTCGGTGATCGCCTGCGGCTGCGAGGCCGGTATCGAGCGTGAACTGACGCCCGATGAAACGCCGGACGGCCGCCCCGGCCTGTCGATCCTGCTGTTCGCCGTCTCCGGCAAAGAGCTGACAAAGCAGGTCGAGCGCCGCGTCGGGCAGTGCGTCCTGACCGCGCCCGGCAGCGCGGTGTTTTCCGGCATCGACGAAGGCGATCCGCTGCCGCTCGGCAAAACGCTGCGCTACTTCGGCGACGGCTACCAGATTTCGAAGCTGCTCGACGGCCGGCGCTACTGGCGCATTCCGGTAATGGACGGCGAATTCATCTGCGATGACGTGACGCACGTCGCGAAGGCGGTCGGCGGCGGCAATTTCCTGGTGCTGGCCGACAACAACCAGGCGGCTTTGGCCGCGTGCGAGGCGGCGATCGCGGCGATGCGCAAGCTGCCGGGCGTGGTCATGCCGTTCCCGGGCGGCATCGTGCGTTCCGGCTCGAAAGTCGGATCGAAGTACAAGGCGCTCGGTGCATCGACCAACGACGCATTCTGTCCGACATTGCGCGGGCTGGTGAACAGCGAGCTGTCACCTGAAATTGGCGGCGTGCTCGAAATCGTGATCGACGGCCTCACCGCCGATCACATCCATGCCGCGATGCGCGCCGGCATCGCGGCAGTGTGCGAGATCGGCGCGGCGGGCGGCATTCGCCGCATCAGCGCCGGCAACTACGGCGGCAAGCTCGGGCAGTTTCATTTTCACCTGCGCGA
>JBDZVW010000141.1:0-7137 GCA_040255885.1 Betaproteobacteria bacterium | reverse complement strand
GCGCTGTTCCGGATGTACGCGCGATTCGCGGAACGCAACCGCTGGCAGGTCGAAATCATGTCACAGAGCCCGGCCGGGCTGGGCGGCTACAAGGAAATCATCGCGCGCATCGTCGGCCACGGCGCCTATTCGAAGCTCAAGTTCGAATCCGGCGGGCATCGCGTGCAGCGGGTGCCGGTGACCGAGACGCAAGGGCGCATCCACACCTCGGCGTGCACGGTAGCGGTGATGCCGGAAGCCGACCAGATCAGCGACGTGGTGCTGAATCCGGCTGACTTGCGCATCGACACCTTCCGCGCGTCGGGTGCCGGCGGCCAGCACATCAACAAGACCGACTCGGCGGTGCGCGTCACGCACGTGCCGACCGGCATCGTCGTCGAATGCCAGGATGATCGCTCGCAGCACAAGAACAAGGCGCGCGCACTGGCGGTACTCGCCGCGCGCATCACGGACCTGCAGCTGCGCGAACAGCGCGCGAAAATGGCGGCGACGCGCAAATCGCTGATCGGCAGCGGCGACCGTTCCGAGCGCATCCGCACCTACAATTTCCCGCAGGGACGCGTCACCGATCATCGCATCAATCTCACGCTTTACAAGATCAACGACGTCATGGACGGCGACCTGTTCGAGTTGACGTCGGCGCTGATGGCCGAGCACCAGGCGGAACAGCTGGCGGCGCTGGCCGAGGAACCGCAGGTTACCTGACGTGGCGGTAAATGATACGGCATTGCGGCCGACCGTCGCGGAGACGCTGAACGCCGCTGCGACGGCGATCGGCGCTGCGGACGCGCGGGCACTGCTGTCGCATCTGCTGGCATGCGCTCCGGCGTTCCTGGTTGCGCATCCCGGGCATGAATTGTCGGACGATGACGCGCAGCGCTACGCCGGGCTGGTCACGCGGCGCGCTGCCGGAGAGCCGGTCGCCTACATCACCGGCGAGCGCGAGTTCTACAGCCTGTCATTCGCGGTAACGCCGGCCGTGCTGATTCCGCGGCCGGAAACCGAGCTGCTGGTCGATGTCGCGCTCGAGCACATCGCGCCGCACAGCGATTGCCGCGTGCTCGATCTCGGCACCGGCAGTGGCGCGGTGGCGTTGAGTGTAGCGCGCCAGCGGCCGCGCGTGCATGTTGTCGCGATCGACGCCAGCGAGGCGGCACTGCAGATTGCGCGCACGAATGCGCGGCGGCTTGCGGTGGCAAATGTCGAATTGCGTCACGGCGACTGGTATCAGGGTCTCGCCGGCCGCAAATTTGACGCAATCATTGCGAATCCGCCGTACGTCGCCGAAGGCGATCCGCATTTGACGCAAGGCGATCTGCGGTTCGAGCCGCGCGCCGCGCTGGCGGCCGGCGGCGACGGGCTGAGTTGCATCCGCCACATCATCGCCGGCGCGGCGGCGCACCTGTCACCCGGTGGCTGGCTCGGCTTCGAGCACGGTTACGATCAGGCGGCGGCGTGTCGCGCGCTGCTCGGCGAGGCCGGCTTTTGCGACATCGTTTCACGGCGCGATCTTGCCGGCATCGAGCGTGTCACCGCGGGCCATCCTGCATCAGCGGGAAGCCGGACGTCGAAAGAATCGGACTGAATGTGATCACGGTTGCGCGCTTGACGCATGTGGCGCGGAACCAGTACACTCAATACTTGACTTTTTAACTCGGGAATTTACGGAGCAATCATGGCTGTTCAGGATGTCATAAAAGACCAGGTGACGAAGAACCGGGTCGTGCTGTATATGAAGGGATCGCCCGATTTTCCGCAGTGCGGGTTCAGTGCGAACGCGGTACGGATCCTGCACGCGTGCGGAGCGGACAACTTCTTTTCGGTCGACGTGCTGCAGAATCCCGAGATCCGTCAGGGCATCAAGGAATACGCGAATTGGCCGACGATTCCGCAGCTTTACGTGGACGGCGAGTTCGTCGGCGGTTCCGACATTTTGACCGAGATGTACCAGAACGGCGAGCTGCAGAAGCTGCTGCAGAAAGCTGCTTGAGCGCTCCACAGGAGGGCCCGGAGCTTCTATACGAAGTTCGTGACGGCATCGGCTACATCACGTTCAATCGGCCGCAGGCGCGCAATGCACTGACGTTCGCGATGTACGAGCGGCTCGCCGAAATCTGCAACGCCGCCGGCGACGATCGTTCGCTGCGCGCACTGCTGCTGACCGGTGCCGGCGACAAGGCGTTTGCCGCCGGCACCGACATTTCGCAGTTTCGTGCGTTCACCAAACCCGAGGATGCGCTGGAGTACGAAGCGCGGATCGACCGCGTGCTGGGTGCGCTGGAGCAGTGCCGTGTGCCGACCATCGCGGCGGTTGCCGGTGCGTGCACCGGCGGCGGCGCCGGCATTGCCGCGTGCTGCGATCTGCGCATCGGAGCGGCCAATGCGCGGTTCGGATTGCCGATTGCGCGCACGCTCGGCAACTGTCTGTCGCCCGCCAATTACGCGCGCTTTGCCGCACTGATCGGCCCGGCGAAAGTCAAGGAAATCATCTTCACCGCGCGGCTGATCGAGGCGCCGGAGGCGCATGCACTCGGCCTGCTGAGCGAAGTGGTCGCGGACACGACGGCGCTGGCGGCGCGCGCCGAAGAGCTGGTGCGCCTGGTAGCGGGACACGCGCCACTGACGCTGCGAGCGACGAAGGAAGCATTGCGCCGGCTGCAGAATCGCATCGCACCGGAAGAGGGCCACGACCTGGTGCTGATGTGCTACATGAGCCGCGATTTCCGCGAGGGCATGGACGCTTTTCTCAACAAGCGCAAGCCGCAGTGGACGGGCGCCTGATTACGGATAAAGGCGGTAACCGCAGAGACGCAGGGGCGCAGAGGCAACGCAGAGAAAAGCGATAACCGCAAAGGCACGAAGGCGCAAAGAGAAGCCGCAAAGAACTTCGATTTGGTTTTCCTTTGCGTCCCTTTGCGTCTTTGCGGTTGAGTTTTTGAAGTTCTCTTGGCGTTCTTGGCGCCTTGGCGGTCAGGATTTTTCGTTTGTTCTCGTGAGCGCCATGCGCGCCACTTCGGCAATGTGCAGCGCGCGCCGTCCGGTGCATTGCGCGATCTGCTCGCGGCAACTGTAGCCGTTGGCAACGACCAGCGTATCAGCAGCGGCGTCGCGCACAGCTGGCAGCAGCACCTGTTCGCCGACCTTGATCGAGACGTCGTAATGGTCGGGATTGAAGCCGAATGATCCCGCCATGCCGCAGCAGCCGGAATCGAGCAGCTTGAAATCCACGCCCAGCTTTTCCAGCAGGCGCACCTCCGGGTTCATGCCCCACAGCGCCTTCTGGTGACAGTGGCCGTGCACGATCGCGCGTTCGCCGAGCGGCCGCGGCGGCTGCCAGCCGCTGGCGAGGATGAAATCGCTGAACGCGTGCACCGATTCGCTGAGCTGGCGCGCGATGGCATCATCTGGAAACAGGTTCAGCAACTCATCCTTGAACACTGCGACGCATGCCGGCTCCAGCCCGACGATAGGCACGCCGGCAGCGATGTCGGACGCCAGCGTTTGCATGATCTGCTGTAGCTGGCGCCTGGCGGTATCGAGCATGCCGAAGTCGTAGAGCGGGCGGCCGCAGCACAGCGGTGCGCGCGGCACCGTTACCTGGTAGCCTGCTGCCTCCAGCACGTCCGCCGCAGCCAGCGCGGTTTCCGGATGGAAATAATTGTTGAACGTATCGGCCCACAGGATGACGCGCCGGTTATCGTTGCCGCGGCCCGCACGCTTTCCAAACTGTTTTTTGAACGAGTGCGGCGCAAACTGCGGCACCGTGCGCTCGCGCGCGACGCCGGCCAGCACTTTGGCGATCGTTGACAGTCCCGGCGTCTGCGTCACGAAGTTGACCAGCCACGGCGCGTGCGACGCGAGCCGCGCCCAGCGCTGGATCAGACCCATCGAGTACGCCTGTCGCGGGCGCAGCCGGCCTTCGTAGTAATGCGACAGAAATTCCGCCTTGTAGGTCGCCATGTCGACCTGCACCGGGCAGTCGCCCTTGCAGCCCTTGCATGCGAGGCACAAATCCAGCGCATCCTTCACCGCTTCGTTCTGCCACAGCCCGGTCAGCGAATCGCCGCGTATCATTTCCGACAGCAGTCGCGCGCGGCCGCGCGTCGAATATTTTTCCTCGCCGGTCGCGCGATAGCTCGGACACATCGTTGCATTGCGGGTGTTGCGGCACTTGCCGATGCCATGGCAGCGCTCGGTGGCGTGCGCAAAGCTGCCGAAATCGTTCGCGAACGAAAAGCGCGTCGCCGGCTGCAGTGGCTTGTAGTCCGGTCCGTAGCGCAGGTTCTGGTCGACGCGGTAGGGGTCGATCACCTTGCCCGGATTCATTTTGTTCTGCGGATCCCACAGCCGCTTGAATTCACGGAACGCCTGCATGATCTCGGGCGAATACATGCGCGGCAGGAATTCCGCGCGCGCCTGCCCGTCGCCATGTTCGCCCGAAATCGAGCCGCCGTATTTCACGACCAGGTCGGTGCTTTCGGCGAGGAAATTGCGGAAATGCGCGACGCCCTGCGACGTGCGGAAGTCGAACGTGATGCGGCCGTGGATGCAGCCGTCGCCGAAATGACCGTAGAGCGAGCAGCGGTAATGATACTTGTCGAGCAGCTTGCGAAATTCGCGCAGGTAATCGCCGACCCGGTGCGGATCGACCGCCGCATCCTCCCAGCCGGCATGCGGTTCCACCGGCTCGCCGGGTACCGCGTTGCAGGCGCCGGCGCCGACCTCACGGATCGCCCACACCTTGCGCACGTCCTGTGCCGCAGGGTGGAAGCGGGCATCGGACAGCGCGCCCGCCGCACGTTCCGATGCGATCAGCCGCTGCGCGATTTCCGCTGCCTCGTCAGGCGTTTCAGCTCCGATTTCGGTGAGCAGCCACGCGCCGCACGCCGGCAGCAGCGCGATGTCGTCGAGCGACTGCCGCTTGCGCTTCATGTCCTCGATCATCGCCTGGTCGAGTCCTTCGAGCGCCACCGGCTTGTGTTCCAGCACGAACGGCGTGCGGTCGCCGGCAATGTAGATGTCGGGATAGCCGAGCACCACCATCACCCGCACCGGCGGACTGTAGACCAGCTTCGCCTTCGCGTGGAGAACGGTGACGCAGGTACCCTCGGTGCCGACCAGCGCACGCGCCACGTCGAAGCCGTTTTCCGGCAGCAGCGCATCGAGGTTGTAACCCGACACGCGGCGCCTGATCTTCGGAAATTGCGCGCGCACCAAGTCGCCGTAGCGGTCGCGGATGGCCTTGAGTCCGGCGTAGATTTCGCCGCGCCGGCCGCCTGCGGCGATGATTTCTTCCAGCTCGGCTTCCGGCGTCGGTCCGACCCACATGCGCAGCCCGTCGTAGGTCAGAACTTCCAGCGCCTCGATGTTTTCGACCGTCTTGCCCGCCATCACCGAATGCGCACCGCAGGAGTTGTTGCCGATCATGCCGCCCAGCGTGCAGCGGCTGTGCGTCGCCGGATCCGGGCCGAATGTCAGCCGGTGCACTTCGGCCGCATCGCGCAGGCGATCGCACACCACGCCCGGCTCGACAATCGCGAGCCGCGTCTGCGGATCGATCGATACGATGCGGTTCAAGTATTTCGACGCGTCGTGCACCACTGCCGCGTTGCAGGTCTGGCCGCACAGGCTGGTGCCGGTGCCACGCGTCAGCACCGGCGCGCCGAATTTACGGCACACGCCGATGCTCGCCGCCAGCGCTTCGACGGTATGCGGCACTACCACGCCGATCGGCAACTGGCGATAGTTCGAGGCGTCGCTCGCGTACAGCGCGCGGCTGCCGGGGTCGAAACGGATCTCGCCAGAGACCTTGCGTTCGAGCGCCAGCGCCAGCGCCGCGGGATCGAGCGGGGATGCGGGCGCGGTCGGCGGCGCCGCGGAATCGAGTGGCGGGGACATGCGTTCTCCGGGATGAGCTGAATGACGGCGCGCAATGCGCGCTACGCGAAATTTTTATTTTACCTTCAAACACAGTTTACTCTTTGCCGAACAGCTGTGATGCTCGAACGGCCTGGTGTTGTCTGGAATTGCGCGTCGTCAATGCAATTTTCAGTGAAATTCACGATATTATTGCTCAAATATGACGTTTATATTCGGGAAGAGTCTACCGTACGTCCTTAAATGACCGCCGTCGCCACAGACCAGATTTACGACTACGTCATCATCGGCGCCGGCTCCGCCGGTTGCGTGCTCGCCAATCGACTGTCCGAAAGCGGCAAGCATTCGGTGCTGCTGCTCGAGGCCGGGCCACGCGACAACTATCTGTGGATTCACATCCCGATCGGCTACGGCAAGACCATGTTTCATCCGGTCTACAACTGGGGCTTCTACACCGAGCCCGATGCGGGCATGAACGGCCGCAAGATTTACTGGCCGCGCGGCCGCGGACTGGGTGGATCGAGTTCGATCAACGGCCTGATCTACATCCGCGGCCAGCCCGACGACTACGACTGCTGGGCGGCGCTCGGCAATAGCGGCTGGGGCTGGCGCGACGTGCTGCCGTATTTCATCAAATCCGAGGCGAACCAGCGTGGCGCGGATGCGTATCATGGCGCGAACGGTCCGCTCGCGGTATCCGACATCGGCAAGCCGCACGAGCTGATGGAGGCGTTTATCCGTGGCGCCGGCGAGGTCGGTATTCCGCGCAACGATGATTTCAACGGCGCGGCGCAGGAAGGCGTCGGCTATTACCAGTTGACCACGCACAACGGCTGGCGCTGTTCGGCCGCGGTGGGTTATCTGAAGCCGGCACGGCGGCGAGCCAATCTGCGGGTGGAAACGGACGCGCGGGCAACGCGGATCCTGTTCGAAGGCAGGCGCGCAGTCGGCGTCATCTATGAACAGGGCGGACACCAGCGTCAGGTGCGCGCGGCGAACGAAGTGCTGCTGGCGGCCGGTGCGCTGCAGTCGCCGCAGCTGCTGCAGCTGTCGGGCGTCGGTTCGGCGCCGCTATTGCAGCGGCACGGCATTCCGGTGCTGGCCGACGTGCCCGGCGTCGGCGAGAATCTGCAGGATCATCTGCAATTGCGCGTGATGTATCAATGCACGAAGCCGATCACCACCAACGACGATCTGCGCAGCATCTGGCGCCAGATGAAGATGGGATTGCAGTGGCTGTTGTTCCGCAGCGGGCCGCTG
>JBDZVW010000498.1:0-1909 GCA_040255885.1 Betaproteobacteria bacterium | reverse complement strand
ACGACGCGATGGAAGGCGCGCGCCAGCACGGCGACCGCCCGGCCGGCACGCTGCGCCTGACCGCCGCGCCGGTATTGATGCTGCAGCAGGTGATTCCGGATTTTCTGAACGCCTATCCGGACATCACGCTCGACATCCGCACCGAGAGCCGGCTGGTCGACCTGATCAGCGAAGGGTTTGACGCCGGCATCCGCCTCGGCGAGCGACTGGAAAAGGACATGGTCGCGGTACCGCTGGGCGGCCCGATGCGCTCGGTGGTGGTTGGTGCGCCCGACTACTTCGCGCAACACGGCACGCCGAAGCATCCACGCGAACTGCAGGCGCACAACTGCGTGCGCTACCGTTTCAGCAGCGACGGCGCGACTTATCGCTGGGAATTCGCGGAGCGCGGCCGCTGGTTCGAGATCGGCGTCGGCGGCAATCTGATCGTCAACGACAATGCGCTGATGCTGGCCACGGCGCGCGCCGGCGTCGCACTGGCGCATCTGCCCGAATCTCTCGCGGCCGACGACATCGCCGCCGGCCGTCTGCACAGCGTACTCGACACCTGGCTGCCGCCGTACGACGGCTGGTATCTGTATTACCCGAGCCGCTTCCAGGTGCCGCCGAAGCTGCGCGTGTTCATCGATTTTCTGCGCGCGCGGCTGGGCTGAGCGCCGGCCGCCTCGCGCAACGGTTCGCGTCGCCGCGAGGTTACTCGGCGGCGGCTTCGGTCAGCTTTTCCAGGCGCGCTACGACCGCATCGTCGAGCCGTTCACGCACCGCCAGCGCGCCGAGATTTTCCTGCAACTGCGCCGGACGCGACGCGCCGAGAATCACCGTCGACACGTTCGGCTTCGCCAGACACCACGCCAGCGCCAGCTGCGCCGGCGTCGCATCGAGCTCACGCGCAAGCGCCGCGACTTCGCTCGCGGCCTGGACGCGCGCGCGGCCGAGTTCACTCGTCACCCGCTCCTGCAGCCACTCATAACCCTTGACCCTGACGCGCGAATCGTCCGGAATGCCGTTCGCATATTTGCCTGCAAGCACGCCCGATGCCAGCGGCGACCATACCGTGGTGCCGATGCCGAGGTCGCGAAACAGCGGCGCATATTCGACCTCCATGCGCCGGCGGTGAAACAGGTTGTACTGCGGCTGCTCCATCGCCGGCGATTCCAGTCCGAGCCGCTCGGCAATGGCATGGGCTTCGGCTATTTCGGGCGCGCTCCACTCCGATGTTCCCCAGTACAGCACTTTTCCCTGGGCGATCAGCGTATTCATCGTGCGCACGACTTCGGCGATCGGTGTCTCGGGATCGGGACGATGGCAGAAGAACAAATCGAGATGGTCGACCTGCAGGCGCCGCAGCGCCGCATGGCAGGCTTCGACCACGTGCTTGCGCGCAAGGCCGCGCTGCGTCGGCCGCGGATCGGGCACGCGCCCGAAAAACACCTTGCTCGACACGCACCAGGTATCGCGCGCGAAACCCAGCCGCGTCAGCGCCTCGCCCATCAGTTCCTCGGAACGGCCATGCGCATACGATTCGGCATTGTCGAAAAAATTCACGCCCGCCTCGTACGCAGCCGCGAGCATCGCTTCGGCCTGCTTGCTGTCCACCTGGTTGGAAAACGTGACCCACGAACCGAAAGACAGTGCGGACAGTTTCAACCCGGTCCGGCCGAGGCGCCGATATTGCATTTGCATCTCCTTGGAATTTCGTAACAAACTTTTTAGATAACATGATCGCGGCTGAAACGCAAAGCGACGGGTTTTCCGATGCGTGCCGGGTGACGTCGGGATTTGTAATTGTGGTGCGCGGTGCGCGCCCTTGTATTATGTTTGAAAACCAACCACCCCGTCCGCTGCGCGTCCACTCCTCCTTAAAAATGTATGGACCGGAGACATAGTGGACGCCTGTTCGGAGACATGG
>JBDZVW010000497.1:0-1919 GCA_040255885.1 Betaproteobacteria bacterium | reverse complement strand
CGCCTCGTGCAGCGCGAACAGCGCATTGGTCGGCGCGGTGTGGTGATAGGTGCGGTTGGTGGCGCCCCAGTAGCCGAGCAGCAGATTCATGTCCATGAACCAGCTGTGGATCTTGTCCTTGCGCGATTTCACGTAATCGACGACGCGCTCGCTGAACGACACCGGCGACAGGCCGGGCGTGCACGACAGGCACTTCTGGCTTGCCGAATAGACCGCGTCGAGTTCCCATGCGTCGACCAGCACCGGCGTGCCGCCGAGCGAGGTCACGGTATCGACGATGGTCAGGCAGTCATGGCGATGCGCGACCGCGGCCAGCGCCTTTGCGTCCGATTGCACACCGGTCGAGGTTTCCGCGTGCACGAACGCGACCACCCGCGCGTCCGGGTTTTTCTTCAGCGTGTCTTCGAGCTTGTCGGGATCGATCGGGTCGCCCCACGCATCCTCGACCACCACCGGCACGCCGCCGCAGCGCTCGACGTTCTCGATCATGCGGCCGCCGAACACGCCGTTGCGGCACACGATCACCTTGTCGCCGGGCGCGACCATGTTGACGAAGCAGTATTCCATGCCGACCGAACCCGGGCCCGAGACCGGGAAGGTGAGCGGATTCTTCGTCTGATAGACGTAGCGCAGCAGCGCCTTCAGCTCTTCCATCATCTCGACGAACACCGGATCGAGATAGCCGATCGCCGGCTGGCTCATCGTGGTCAGCACCCGGGGATGGATCTCGGTCGGGCCCGGTCCCATCAGCGTGCGTTGCGGCGGATGGAAGGAGCTGATGCGTTTCGCGGGCGCGAAGTCGTTCATGATGGTCTTCTCCGAGGATGATGATTCGAAAGGCGGCTGGCCGTCCGGCCGGGACTTGAGTTTCAGCGGTTTGCAGGCATTCGCTTCGTTGAGCACTTCGACCGCGGCGACCTGGCCGTCGGTCAGCTGCTCGATTTCGACTGCCCAGCGTGCCGGTACATAGCCGGTGCGCACCCAGCTGCTGACCAGGGCGCGGTCGATGCTCAGACGGCGCGCGACCTCGGCCTGACTGCCGTAGATCGCGACCAGACGTTCAGCACAGTTCATGGTACTTTCCCAAGGATACGGAAATTACCATGACAAAATTATTTTGACAACAAGGCTTTTGCGATATCACCGCTACCGCAGTTGAAACAGATCCTCGTCCTCCAGGCCGCCAGCTGCGTTGACGTCGGACGGCTTGCCGCCGCTGCTTGCCAATGTGCTGAAATCAAACATGTTTCTGTCAAGCAGATGCGAGGGCCGGGCATTCTGAATCGCGGTGAAAATGGTTTCCACCCGCCCCGGATGGCGCTTTTCCCACTCGTGCAGCAGCGCCTTCACCTGCTTGCGCTTCAGGTTTTCCTGCGAGCCGCACAGATTGCACGGGATGATCGGAAACCGCTTCGCTTCGGCGTAGGCGGCGAGGTCGCGCTCCGTGCAATAGGCGAGCGGACGGATCACGACGTGGCGGCCGTCGTCGGACGTGAGCTTCGGCGGCATCGCCTTCAGCGTGCCGCCGTAGAACATATTCAGAAAAAAGGTCTCCAGGATGTCGTCGCGGTGATGCCCGAGCGCGATGCGGGTCGCGCCGAGCTCGCCGGCGACGCGGTAGAGCACGCCACGCCGCAGCCGCGAGCACAGCGAACACATCGTCTTGCCTGCCCGAATCACGCGCGTCACCACGCTGTAGGTATCCTGCTCGGCGATGCGGAACGGAATGCCGCGTTCGGAGAGATAGCGCGGCAGCACGTCGGCCGGAAAGCCCGGCTGCTTCTGGTCGAGGTTGACCGCGACGATGTCGAAATGGATAGGTGCATGATCGCGCAGGCTCATCAGCACGTCGAGCAGCGCGTAACTGTCCTTGCCGCCGGACAGGCACACCATCACGCGGTCGCCGTCGCGGATCATGT
>JBDZVW010000140.1:5212-7175 GCA_040255885.1 Betaproteobacteria bacterium | reverse complement strand
CGCTGATCGAGGACTCGGTCGGAAAAGTCGATTCCGGCTCGGCGCTGGTCGACCAAGCCGGCAAGACGATGCGTGAGGTCGTAACCTCAGTCAAACAAGTCACCGACCTGATGGGCGAGGTGACGGCGGCATCGCAGGAACAGAGTGCCGGTATCGATCAGGTGAGCCAGGCGGTGACGCAGATGGACCAGGTGACGCAGCAGAACGCCGCGCTAGTCGAAGAAGCGGCCGCGGCGGCGGAAAGCCTCGAGGAACAAGCGCGCAAGTTGATGCAGGCCGTGGCCGCGTTTAAAACATCACGCGATGACGATGTGGCTGCCGAATCTGAACTCATGGTGAAACAGCCCCTGGTGGAGCGGCGCGGCCCCAACCGTGCGAAGAACGTGGCGCGATTGCCGGCGGCGCGAGCCAAGGCCAAGCCACGGCCGCAGCCAACGACGCTCGCAAAAACCGGCACCGATAATGGAGATTGGCGGGAATTCTGAGCAGCGACAGCCCGGCACGATCTACACGGCCGTGCCGGCATCTCAACCTGTCAGGTATAAGGTGTACACGGCACTTCAGATTTGTGCTTTCACAAGCGTTCTGCAAATCCACGCCGAAGCATTGCGCGTACCCGACTCTCTCCTGTAACACTATCCGGCAGCCGATACAGTTATGAATGCAATTCGGTCTATCAGTCGTGCGGTTTTGCGATACCTTCTTGGGCCTCGACTCACCGCGCGCGAACGGAAAATGGACCTCTCTCTGCTCGAAAGGCGTCTACGGCGCCCAGTGCCTGGCTCGACGCCGCCTCATACCGGACACTGATTGCATCACGTCAAGCATGCGGGGCATATCGCTTACGCTTGTCTTTTTGGCGCCGTGCGTTCAGGTGCGATCGGGTGCGATCGGCCAGGTGCTCGCCAGCGACTTCTTCACGTACCTCGGGGCCGATCCGTGTTTGAATGATGTAAACTTTCGATGCCTTGTTCAGCCGCTGAGCCACGTTCCACCCGGAAAGCTGCAAAACGATGCAAAAGCCGCATCAACTGAACATATGGCGAGACATCAACATTTTGATTTCGTTGTAAAAACCTATGAAACTATAGGCAAAAACCAGTGTTGATTGTATAACTTGCAGTTACTTAGTGGCAGCAGTTCACCGCGCTGTAACATTGATGCAGACCGCCGCTCCAATATCATCCAGACCGGACCCCAAGCTGACGCTGGAACGGTTGCTCGCCGACCTTGTCGCGGATCGGCTGGTAGCGGCTGAAGATGCCGAACGGCTGACGCGGGATCGGCGCTTCGCACGCGCCGACATGCACCCGCTGGTGGTGATCGCCGAGCAGAAATGGAAGGATCCGCGGCAAGCCCGCAAGGTATTGCATCTGGAAGCGCTGACGCAGTGGCTGGCCGAGCACGTCGAACTGCCGTACGTGCATATCGATCCGTTCAAGATCGATTTCGCGGCCGTGACCGGCATCATGTCGAACGCCTACGCCGCGCGCTACCGCATCCTGCCGATCGAGGTCAACGCGAAGGAAGCGGTGATCGCGACCTGCGAGCCGTACGTGCGGGAATGGGAAGACCAGCTCAAGCAGATCCTGCGGCTCGACATCCGGCGCGTGATCGCGAGCCCGCTCGACATCCAGAGCTACCTGGTCGAATTCTACAATCTCGCGCGTTCGGTGAAAGGCGCGAAGGCCGATGACGGCGGCGGCTACAACGACATTGCCAACTTCGAGCAGCTGGTGCAGCTCGGCCGCAGCGGCAAGCTCGACGCCAACGACCAGCACATCGTCCACATCTGCGACTGGCTGCTCAAGTACGCGTTCGAGCAGCGCGCCAGCGACATCCATCTCGAGCCGCGGCGCGACGCCGGTAACGTCCGCTTCCGCATCGACGGCACGCTGCACCAGGTGTACCAGATCCCGACGCCGGTGATGGCGGCGATGACCAGCCGCATCAAGGTGCTGGG
>JBDZVW010000140.1:0-5112 GCA_040255885.1 Betaproteobacteria bacterium | reverse complement strand
CCGCAGTTCAACCAGATGCAGGTGCAGCACAACATCGGCCTCGATTTCGCGAGCGGCATCCGCACACTGATGCGCCAGGATCCGGACATCGTGATGGTGGGCGAGATCCGCGATCTGGAAACCGCCGAGATGGCGATCCAGGCCGCGCTCACCGGCCACCTGGTGCTGTCGACGCTGCACACCAACGACGCGCCGTCGGCGATCACCCGCCTGCTCGACATCGGCGTGCCCTACTACCTGCTGCAATCAACGATTCTCGGCGTGATGGCGCAACGGCTGGTACGCACGCTGTGTCCGCACTGCCGCGAGCGCGCCACGCTCGATGAGGAATCGTGGCAGATGCTGACGGCGCCGTGGAAAGCGAAGAAGCCGGCGCAGATCAACGCCGCAGCCGGCTGCCTCGAATGCCGTATGACAGGCTACCACGGGCGTATCGGCATCTACGAGATGATGGTGATGACGCCTGGCCTGCGCAAGCTGATCACGGCCGACATGAATCTCGCGAACCTGCGTGAGCAGGCGTACAAGGAAGGCATGAAGCCGCTGCGGATCAGCGGCGCGATGAAAGTCGCCGCCGGCGTCACCACTGTCGATGAAGTGCTCAAGACGGCACCGCCGGTACAGGGTGATCGGCGGCAATGAAGAATCGTGAGGGGTGAGGGGTGAGGCGTGAGGGGTGAGGAGCAAAATCCCAGCGAAACCAAGCGTCAACTGAAAGTACGCGTTGCCCCGTGTTTTTTGTCGTCCGCTTTTAACTCCTCACACCTCACTCCTCACACTAAAAATGAAGCCCATCCCGGCCGGCCTCACCCACCGCTTCACGTTCACGATCCCGCCGACAAAGACGGTTCCGCATCTTTATCCCGAGTCCGATATTTTCCGCGCGATGCCGGAAGTGCTCGCGACCGGCTACATGGTGGGATTGCTGGAATGGGCGTGCGTCGAAGCGATCCGGCCGTATCTCGACTGGCCCGGCGAATTGACGCTCGGCACCGGCATCTGCGTGTCGCACAGCGCCGCCACTCCGCCCGGCTTCACGGTGACCGTCACGGCACGGCTCGATAAAATCGACGACCGCAAGCTGACGTTCACTGTGTCCGCACACGATGGCGCCGACACCATCTGCGAAGGAACGCATGAACGCACGCTGGTCGATCGTGCGCGCTTCGACGGCAAGGTGGCCGAGAAATCCGCGAACGCTCCGTTGCAGCAGCAATGAAGAAACTCGTACTGCTCAGACACGGCGAAAGCACGTGGAATCACGAGAACCGCTTCACCGGCTGGACCGACGTCGATCTGTCGCAGCGCGGCATCGCCGAAGCACGCCAGGCCGGACGCATGCTGAAGCAATCCGGCCTGACGTTCGACGTCGCATACACGTCCGTTCTCAAGCGCGCGATCCGGACATTATGGCTGGTGCTCGACGAAATGAACCTGATGTGGCTGCCAGTCTACAAGGACTGGCGGCTTAACGAGCGCCACTACGGCGCGCTGCAGGGACTCAACAAGGCGGAGACGGCAGTAAAATTCGGCGATGAACAAGTGCACGCATGGCGACGCAGCTACGACGTGCCGCCGCCGGCACTCACGGTGGCCGATCCGCGCTTCCCCGGGAACGATCCACGCTACCAAAACCTCACACCGAAACAGATCCCGCTCACCGAGTCGCTGAAGGACACGGTCGCGCGTTTTCTGCCGTACTGGAACGAAACGATCGTACCGCACATATCAGCCGGCCGACGCATAATCATCGCCGCGCACGGCAACTCGCTGCGGGCGCTGGTCAAGCACCTCGACAATATCAGCGATGCAGACATTCCCGCTCTCAACATCCCGACCGGGATCCCGCTGGTTTACGAACTAAACGACGATCTGAAACCGCTCAGGCACTATTATGTGGGCGACGCGGAAGAAGTCGCGCGCGCCACCCAGTCCGTCGCCGCCCAGGCGAAATCGCGCTCGTAGCGCGAAGACCATTCCGGCCGTCCGCATCGCCTCAGTGGTAATACCGGCAGCGGTGGCGGTAATGATAATGCGGATAGGTGTAGTAACCCGGTACCGGGCCAATGTAGACCGCGGGACCGGCAGATCCGTAATAGGCCGGGACCACTGCGCATCCCGACATCGTCCCGGCAAGCAGCACAGCAGCGATCGCGAATTTCATTGCGCTCTCCTTTCAATATCACGGCTCCATTTTAAAAAGCGCGTATCTGCGACGCTGTAACGGTTTGTAACCTTATGTTGTGCCGAATGCCCGCGGGTCTGTATCCGTTCGGATAGCACCGGACTGTCTTCCGCATCGTCGAAACCAGCAAAACGATTCGACAATATTCCATTCCGCTCGAATCTTCATACTCGATGCCTCGCATCCGCATTGCTGATACCAGGCCGATCAATGATCGAAGCGCTTTGGAACCACGTCCGTAACATCTCCGCCGCGACTCGATGATTCCCGCCGCGCCCGTTCGCGACGCAACCGTATTGTCATAGTTTGAATCAAGATTGGCATTAGTCTGCGACAAAAAAAGAAAATAGACTTGGCGACAGGTCGCATTTCGCTCACCGTTTGGAGAAACACGCCATGCAACTGTCCCGCTTCCCGCGCGTAAAATTGGGTCATTTCCCGACGCCGCTTGAACCTCTGCCACGATTGACCAACCTGCTCGGCGGCCCGAAACTCTACATCAAGCGCGACGACTGCAGCGGGCTTGCGACCGGAGGAAACAAGACGCGTAAACTCGAATTCGTCATGGCGGACGCGCTGGCAAGGGGAGCCGATACGGTGATTACCCAAGGTGCGGTGCAATCCAATCACGCCAGGCAAACCGCCGCGGCTGCGGCGAAACTCGGGATGCGTTGCCGGATTCTCCTTGAAAATCGTACCGGCAGCACGAAGCACGAGTATTGCGAATCGGGCAACGTGCTGCTTGACCATCTTTTGGGCGCGCCGACTCAGGTCTACCCGGCGGGGACCGACATGAACCAAGCGATGGAAGAAACGGCCATGGACGTACGGCGGGATGGCGGCACACCTTATATCATTCCGGGCGGCGCGTCGAATCCAACAGGTGCGCTGGGTTACGTCGATGGCGCGATGGAGCTGTTGAATCAGGCCAATGCAGCCGGCATAACGATCGATCATGTCGTGCACGCAACAGGCAGTTCCGGCACCCAGGCCGGGCTGGTGACCGGCTTCGATGGCTGCCACAGTGGCATTCAGGTACTGGGCATCGGCGTTCGCGCCCCCAGGGAAAAGCAGGAGACTGCCGTATTCGAACTCGCCTTGGCGACGGCCGACATGCTCGACACGCGGAATACCATCAGCCGCAACCGGATTGTCGCCAACTGCGACTATGTCGGCGAGGGATATGGCATGCCGACCAGAGAGATGGCGGAGGCAGTCGCACTCGTGGCGCAGATGGAGGGAATCCTGCTCGATCCGGTGTATTCCGGAAAAGGTATGGCCGGGTTGCTGGATCTGATAAAAAAGCAGCGTTTCAGCAAAAACGATACGGTGGTTTTTCTTCACACAGGCGGCAGTGCCGGTCTTTTCGGCTACCGCGACGCGTTCAGTGCCGTAGCGGCACGTCACCACGCGACCTTCCGCACCGCTGAAAAAGCGATCACTTGAAATTGCAGTCCTGAATGTCCATCCGGAAATCAAAAGCGTCGTACTATGCCCATCGATTCTCAAGTTTGCCGGATTTGATTTTTAACTTTCTCACCTAGAGTTTCCCATGATCGAGCCTCGCAATCTGTTGTTTCTCCTGGCGGACAACCACAATAGCGATTTTCTCGGGTGTTACGGACACCCTGTTATACGCACGCCTCATCTGGACAAGCTGGCCGATCGCGGTGTTCGCTTTGAAAATGCCTATTGCGCGAGCCCGCTTTGCTGCCCCTCTCGCGCTGCGCTGGCCACAGGCCGTTTTCCTCATCAGACGGGATACTGGGATAACGCAATAGCTTACGACGGACGCATCGCGTCGTGGATGCACCGGTTGCGCGATGCCGGCTATACCGTAGCCTCGATCGGCAAATTGCATTTCAAAAGTCCTGACAACGATAACGGTTTCTCGGAAGAAATCATTCCGATGCATATCCTCAACGGACATGGCGCCGTCAAGAATCTGCTGAGAAGTTACGAACAGGGAGAGCCCGACAGCCTTGGCGATGAACGCTGGGGGCTCTACTTTTCAAAGTCGGCTGCCGGCGATACCGATTATCAGCAGTACGATCGGGCGATAACGCGGCACGCAACGGAGTGGCTGAAAAACAGGGCGACCACGCTCAAGCAGCCATGGGCCTTGTTCGTTTCCTATCCCAGCCCGCATCCGCCGCTGACCGCGCCGCAAAGATTGCTGGACCTGTATCCGCCAGACAGCATGCCGCTCCCCCCAAGATTTTCACCCGGAGAAAGGTCGGCACATCCGGCTGCGGAATACCAAAGGCGCAAGTTCGGCACCCGGGATATCGTGGATGAAACAGCCCTGCGACAGGCGATTGCCGCTTATTGCGGCCTCGTTACACATATTGACGAACAGGTCGGCGAAATCATGGCTGTGCTGCAAGCCATGCCGACCCTGAATCCGCGCCTTGTCTACACCAGCGATCACGGAGAAATGCTGGGCGCCCATGGAATACTTGGCAAAGGGGTACTCTATGAAAAAGCGGTCCGTGTCCCGCTGATCATGGCGGGAGAAGGCATCCCTGAAGGCCGGGCGGCTGCAGAGACGGTCTCCCATGTTGACCTGTTTCCCACCCTGCTGGAAAGTTGCGGCGTCAACCTGCGCGACGATGACAACGATCTGCCGGGCACTTCACTGTGGCCGGCCATGACCGGTTCCGATCGCAAGCGTACGGCTTTCGCCGAATATCACGCGAATTTTTCAAAGAGCGGAAGTTTCATGTTGCGTGATGGCGCGATGAAACTCATCTATCATGTGGACATGCCGGCGCAGCTATTCGACCTGGATAATGATCCGCAGGAGGCCACGGATCTCATGATTGAGAATCCGCATGCACATCGCGCGACAACAGCGGCCCTGGAAAGCCAATTGCGCCGGATTTGCGACCCGGAAGAAATCAATCAGCGCGCCAAAGCCGATCAGC
>JBDZVW010000139.1:0-7208 GCA_040255885.1 Betaproteobacteria bacterium | reverse complement strand
CTCAACATCGACCTCCTCGTCAACGGGCTGATCATCGGCCTTTATTACGCGCTGATGGCGGTCGGGCTGACGATGATCTTCGGCATCCTGAAGATCGTCAACTTCGCGCACGGCGAGTTTTACATGATCGGTTCCTACACCTACACGCTGACCGCGATGGCGCTCGGCGTGCCGCCGTGGGCAGCGCTGATCCTGGCGCTGATCGCCGGCGGCGTGATCGGCTGGGTGACCGAGCGCGCGCTGATGCGTCCGCTGTACGCCGGCTACACGTCGTGGAATTTCATGCGCGACGAATACGCGGTGGTGGTGACGTTCGGGCTGTCGCTGCTGCTGATCAACCTGGTCGACAAGATCGTCGGACCCTACGCGTACCGCGGACCGGCGCTGTGGAACGCGATGCGCATTTCACTGGGACCGGTACTGCTGACGGGACAACAGATCATCACCGCGGTGGCGGCGGCCGCGATGCTGATCGGCATCAGCGTTTTCGTCAAGCGCTCACTGTGGGGCCGCCAGATCCAGGCGGTGGCGCAGAACCGTCTCGGCGCGTCGCTCGCCGGCATCGACACCGCGAAGGCAAGCAGCATCATCTTCACGCTGTCCGGCATCCTCGCGGCACTCGCCGGCGCGCTGCTGGCGCCGCTGATCAATCCGACGCCCGACGTCGGCACCTTCCCCGCGATCAAGTCGTACGTGATCGTCGTGCTCGGCGGCATGGGCTCGCTGCCGGGCAGCATTTTTGCCGCGCTGCTGCTCGGCGTGCTCGACACTTTCGGCGCGGTGTACATTTCGTATGACTATCGCGACACCTACGGGCTGATCATTCTGATCCTGGTGCTGTGGCTGCGGCCGCAGGGATTCCTCGGCATGAAGGGCCGCGAAGTATGAAAGCCGGTGCGCGCCGCGTGGATGGCGATCTCGGTCTGTCGATCGTGATCATGATCGCGCTCGCGGCGCTGCCGGCGTTCGTCACCTCGGATTACTGGCTCGGCGTCGTGATCGTCACACTTTATTTCGCGATGCAGGCGACCGGCTGGAATCTGCTCGCCGGCTATACTGGCCAGTTTTCGCTGGCGCCGGCGGCGTTCGCGATGCTGGGCGCCTACTCCACCGCGCTGCCCGCGTTTCACTGGCACGCGCCGCTGTGGATCGGCCTGCCGCTCGCCGTCATCATACCGGCCATCGTCGGCGTGGTGCTGGGCTGGCTGGTGATGCGGCTCAGCGGCGCCTACCTGGCGCTGACGACGCTGGCGTTCGGCGAGATTCTGCGGCTGGTGATCGGCAACTCGATCGGCTTCACGCGCGGCGATCTCGGGCTCAATGTGCCGGGCCTGATGCAAAGCCGGCTCGGATACTATTATCTGTTTCTCGCGGTGCTGCTGATCATCGTCGTCGCACTGCACTGGCTGCTGCGCACCCGCGTCGGCCTTTTCCTGCGCGCGATCCGCGATGATGAAGTCGGTGCTGCCAGCCGCGGCATCAACGTCGTCAAGTGGAAGACGGTGTCGTTTGCGCTGTCATGCGCGATCTGCGGCTTCGCGGGCGGACTCTACGGTACCTTCAGCCGCCTCGTCAGCCCCGACCTCGGGCTGATCCTGCAGACCGGCCTGGTGATCTCGATGGTCGTCATCGGCGGCATGGGAACGCTCGCCGGGCCGATCATCGGCGCGCTGCTGGTTTACATCAGCTCGGAATGGCTGCGCAATGTCGGCAACGTGCAGATGATCGTGTTCGCCGCGCTGGTGATCGTCTTTGCGCGCTTTTTCCGTGACGGTCTGTGGGGCCTCGCGCGGGCGCGGCTGAAGCGCGCTGCGGGACGCGGATGATGCCGCTGCTCGAAACACAAGGCGTGCGCAAGGCGTTCGGCGGGCTGGCCGCAGTCGACGGCGTCACGGTCGCGGTGGATACGGGCGAGCTGGTGGGATTGATCGGACCGAACGGGTCCGGCAAGACCACACTGCTCAACATGCTGTCAGGCCATCTCATGCCCGACGCCGGCGAAATCCGGCTCGACGCTGCCGCAATCCACGGCCTCGGACCGTACCGGCTGGCGCGCCGCGGCGTGCTGCGCATGTTTCAGCTGACGCGGGTGTTCCGGCGCATGAGTGCGCTCGACAACCTGCTCGCCTGCGGGCGTGCGCTGGGCCTGGGGCCGGCCGCGGCACGGGAACGCGCCGCCGCGTTGCTCGACGAACTCGGACTGAGCCATGTCATGCAGCTGGATGCCGGTCAGCTTTCCGGCGGCCAGCAGAAGCTGCTCGAATTCGGCAGCTGCTTCATGACCCAGCCGCGCATCGCGCTGCTCGACGAACCGTTCGCGGCGGTGCACCCGACGATGAAGGAAATCATGGCACAGTTCATCCGCCGCCGGCATGAAGCCGGACAAACATTCATCGTCGTCAGCCACGACATGCCGGTGGTGGTGGAGTTGTGTCCGCGCGCGGTATGCATGAATGCGGGTCGCGTGATCGCCGACGGCACGACGCGCGCCGTGCTCAACGACAACGAAGTGATCGAAGCCTATCTCGGCGCCGATGCCCATGAGTGAATCCATCCTCGCGCTGGAACAGATCACTGCCGGCTACCTCGGCGACATCGACGTGCTGCGCAACGTGTCGCTGAACGTTGCGCCGGGATCGATCACCGGCCTCATCGGACTCAACGGCGCTGGCAAATCGACGCTGATGAAAACCATCTGCGGTTTTCTGAAGCCGAAATCCGGGCGTGTCGTCTACGATGGAGACGACATTTCCGGCATCGCGCCGCACCGGCTGATCGAGCGCCAGATCTGGTACATTCCGCAGGAGTCCAGCCTCTTCCCGTACATGACGGTCGAGCAGAACCTGCGATTGCCGCTGGAAAGCCGACGCGGCTCATTGCGCGATTCGATCGATGCGCGTTTCGCGGACATGCTGGAGCGCTTTCCGGTAATGCGTGAAAAACTGACGGCGCAGGCCGGCGATCTGTCCGGCGGCCAGCAGAAATCACTGGAATTCGCGAAGGCCTACCTGGTGCGGCCAAGATTGTGCCTGATCGACGAGCCCAGCATCGGGCTCGCGCCGCGCGTGGCACAGGAAGTATTCGGCTGGATCGGCATGTTCGCAGCGGACGGCATGGCGATCCTGCTGGTCGATCACAACGTGCGGCGCGTCGTCAAAATGGCCGACAACATCTACGTGCTGTCGCTCGGCGAAATCACCGCCAGCGGCCGGCGCGAAGATTTCGAAGGCGATCTGCATGAGCAGGTCAGATCGTGGCTCGGCGTCAATTTCTAAAAATCCACAAGAACTACAAGAGGTCAAGTCTTGTAATATATAGTTTAAAATATGCGAGCCATGCAAACTCTTTTAATATCTATATATACCAAGACTTGACCCCGATACATTTCGTTCTGCTCGCGCTGTCTGTATGGGCCGTCGTCGCCTGTATCAAGGCCGGACGAACCTCCGGGCGTATCTGAATGGCTCTGTTCAATCAGGGAAAACCGGATAAACAGGCATCACCAAGAAACCTGGACCGATAAAAAACAGATTGTTTCCCTCATCCCACCCCTTCTCCCGAAGGGAGAAGGGTCTGTACTGCCGCGGTCAAGGGTACCTGGTTAAGTTTCAACCCGTCAGACCGAACGGCGCCTTGTCCTGCTCGAGCGCCAGCAGCTGACGCTTGCGCGCGAGTCCGCCGCCGTAACCGGTGAGCGAGCCGTCGCTGCCGATGACGCGATGGCACGGGATCACGATGGGGATCGGATTGGCGCCGTTGGCGGCGCCGACGGCGCGCACCGCCTGCGGCTTTCCGATGCTCTGTGCGATCTGACCATAGGATTGTGTTTCGCCGTACGCGATGCGTTCGAGCGCTTTCCATACGCTGAGCTGAAACGGCGTACCGGCCGGTGCGAGCGGCAGATCGAAGATCTTGCGCCGGCCGGCAAAGTACTCTTCGAGTTGCTGCCGGGTCTTTCTCAGAATCGGATGATCCGGCCGCTCTTCGCAATCACGGGTGTCGGCCGGATAATCGCGCGCACCGTCGAAATAAATGCCGGTCAGTGCAGTCTCGTCCGCGGTCAGCAGCAGCTTCCCGACCGGACTTGCAAATTCGGTGCAGTACTTCATCGGGTCTTCTCCTTGAACGATAACGTGTTCCATAAATGAACGACGGCGTAAGCACGCCACGGCCGCCACTGCTCGGCGATTTCGAGCACCCGCCGCGGCGCGGTTTCATCGAGCGCCTTCATGACGCCATAATCGGTGTGGGGAAAAGCATCGGGCCATGCCAGCGCGCGCATGGCGATGTACTGTGCCGTCCATTCGCCGATGCCGGGCAACGCGCGCAGTTTCTCCAGCGTGCGCTCGATGTCCACACCGGGCGCAAAGACGAGCTCGCCTGCCGCGCATGCCGTTGCCAGCGCCTGAATCGCACGCTGGCGCGAACGGATGATGCCGAGTCCGCCGAGTGCGTCGCCACTCGCACCGGCAAGACTCGCCGGCAGTGGAAAGGCATGTTCCACACCGGCAAACGGCGTTTTTACCGGCTCGCCGAAAGCGGCTGCCAGACGCCCGGCCAGCACACTCGCTGCGCGAACCGTAATTTGCTGTCCCAGCACCGCGCGCACCGCCATTTCGAAACCGTCGAAGGCGCCGGGCACACGTAGCCCCGGCCGGTCAGCCGCGAGTGCACCCAGCTGATGGGTGATCTCGTCCGGCCGGCAGGCGAGGTCGAACAGCTGCTTCACCCGCGCGAGTACTTCCGGCACCACACGCGCCAGCGAATCGGAAAGCGTCACCTGCAGCGTGTTGCGGCGCGCGCGATGCACGACGGCAATCCAGCCGTAATGGACCGTCGTTCCGCGCGCGATGGCGGCCGTGCGCAGATACCGCCCGGCGCTCACCGATTCGACGCCGCCGGCGCAGCGCAGCGCCAGAAAACCGAGTTGCGGTTCCCACGCATACGGCGGCCGGTACGCGAGTTCGAATACCAGTTCGCCGCGCGCCACGGCCTCCGGTGTCTTGCGCAGATCGCGCGGCTGCAGGCGATAGCGTTCCCGAAACAGCGTGTTGAAGCGGCGCAAACTGCCGAAGCCCGCCGCCAGCGCGATTTCCGTTATCGGCAGCCGGGTATCGGTCAGCAGCCGTTTCGCGAGCAGCAAGCGCTGCGTTTGCGCATACGCCACCGGCGTGACGCCGAACTCGGCTGCAAACACCCGCCGCAGATGGCGCTCGCTGGTGCCGATACGGATGGCCAGTTGATCGAAGCCGGCATCGCCGAGCGCGCCGTCGTCGATCAGGCTCGCCGCCGCATGCGCGAGGCGCCGGCTGGCGTCGACGCTGGCGTAGCCGGGCGCCAGTTCCGGCCGGCAGCGCAAACACGGGCGGAAGCCCGCTGCCTCGGCAGCCGCCGCGCTGGGATAGAAACTGCAGTTCTGGCGCTTCGGCACGCGCACGCGACAGACGGGACGGCAATAGATGCCGGTCGATGCGACGCCGACGAAAAACTGCCCGTCAAAGCGCGCATCACGTGCGAGAAGTGCCTGATAGCACGAAGCGGAATCGGTCCACATGTGCGCACTATAGCGCGCTTCGCATCCGGAAACCCGCCGTTTTCGGACATTATGTTTTCAGCGCGATACATTTTCCCTCCTGTTTTTAAGGAGGGCGCCTCGCTCATGACCGGCCTCAGGGTCAGATCCCGGCTTATGCCGGGAATCCTCTTCCGCCTTTCGCGGTCGTAAGGAGCGGAGCCGGAGAGGTAGTCTTTCTTTCAGGCGTCGCCCACCGCCCCCGCCCGCCTTCGCGGGCTCCCCGCCTCGATAAGGCGGGGAGAATGTGGAGCGGCAGTCGTTGACATTCCATGCGTTGACCGACTCTCTTTTTGGGGAGCGTCAGCCAATGCCCTAATGCGCATCTGCAGAACGCGGTCCATACGTTTCTCCCCTCCTGTTTTCAAGGAGGGGAAGGAGCGAAGCGGGAGGGGTGGTGGTTTTTTCAGACGCCGCCCACTGCCTCGCCCGTGAATGCGAAGAAGTTCCGGAACGGACCTCCATCACGCCTGTTTTGCGGCAGCGTCTTCCCGAACCGGCAGCTTCCAGTCCGGCCGGACGTAATGGCAGGTATAGCCGCTCGGATAACGCTCCAGATAATCCTGATGCTCGGGCTCCGCTTCCCAGAACGGACCCGAGGGCGCCACTTCGGTCACGACCTTGCCCGGCCATAGTCCCGATGCATCGACGTCGGCAATCGTCTCCTCGGCGATCCGCTTCTGCTCGTTGTCGGTATAGAAAATCGCCGAGCGATAGCTCGTGCCGACGTCATTGCCCTGGCGGTTACGCGTCGTCGGATCGTGGATCTGGAAAAAGAATTCGAGAATCCGCCGGTAGCTTACTTTGGCCGGATCGAAAATGATTTCGATCGCTTCGGCATGCGTGCCATGATTGCGATAGGTCGCATTCGGCACGTCGCCGCCGGTATAACCGACGCGCGTTGAAATAACGCCTTCATGGCGGCGAATGAGATCCTGCATGCCCCAGAAGCAGCCGCCGGCAAGAACGGCACGTTGTTCAGTCATCGGATGTCCTCCACCTGGTCCAGATAAGCGCCGTAGCCTTCGGCTTCCATGTCGTCACGGTGAATGAAGCGCAGCGACGCGGAATTGATGCAATAGCGCAGCCCGCCGCGATCGGGCGGTCCGTCCGGAAAAACGTGTCCGAGATGGCTGTCGCCATGCGTCGAGCGCACTTCGGTGCGGATCATGCCGTAGCTGGTGTCCTGCAATTCGTTGACGTTGGCGGGCTCGATCGGTTTGGCGAAGCTCGGCCAGCCACATCCCGACTCGAATTTGTCCGATGACGCGAACAGCGGCTCGCCCGACACGATGTCGACATAGACGCCGGGCTCCTTGTTATGCAGATACTCCCCGGTCCCGGGCGGCTCCGTGTCACTTTCCTGCGTGACACGATATTGTTCCGGAGACAGCTTCGAAATGGCCTGCGGATCCTTTCGATAGTTCGTCATGACTTTGCTCCGTCTGATTACACGGCAAGTATACTGCCGGCAGACGGTCGGGGCATCGGATGGAGTCGGCACAATGAAGAACACCGGTTCGACGGACACAAAAACCGCGCGATATCGCGGCGTGCCGTGCGCGGCCAGCGCACGCCCCGGCAGGCCTCCGACCTCCGACGTTCGCCGGGAAAATGCGCCTGATGGACGATAGCC
>JBDZVW010000496.1:0-1934 GCA_040255885.1 Betaproteobacteria bacterium | reverse complement strand
CGACAACAATCCGCATGTCTATAAAGTGGTGCTCGAAGCGCTCGGGGAGGCCATGGAGCTGATCAGGCACGACAAGCGCAAGGCGGCCGAGATATATCTGGAGGTTACGAAGGAAAAAATACCTTTGGACGCGCTCGTCAAAATCGTGAACAACCCGAAGATCAACTTCCAGTTGGCGCCGCGGAACACGCTGCCGATCGCCAGGTTCATGTATCGCATCGGTCGCATTTCACACGAACCTTCCTCGTGGAAGGACATGTATTTCCCCGAAGCGCACGAGCTGAAGGGAAGTTAGCGGGTGATCCGTATGTCGCGTAAAGCTGAAGGCATAGCGTGTGATGTCACTTACCGCTATTGATAACGATCCATCGGCGCGCGCCGGGCATTCGGTTTCGAATGTCCCGGCGGCCGAACAGGCGGCCGCCTCACTGACGTTGAGCCGGTTCGTATCGGCACTGACCGCCGACATGCTGCCGCCCGAGGTGGTGGCCGGCGCGAAACGGCATCTGCTGGATGCTGTCGGAACGGGATTGATCGGATCGCAGCAAGAAATGCCGAGACGGGCGTTGGCGGCGATCGAAACGGTCCCCGGATCCGGCGGCGGAACAAGCGTGTGGGGCCGCACCACGACGCTGGCGGCCCCGTATGCGGCAATGATCAACGGTATCGCGGCGCATGCGTTGGATTTCGACGACACCCATACCGACTCCATAACGCATGGAAGTGCCGTGCTTGGTCCGACAGTGCTGGCACTGGGCGAAGAGCTTGATGCGGCGGGCCGGGATGTGGTCGCCGCATTCGTTGCCGGCTGGGAAATAGTCGCGCGTGTCGGGCTGGCGGCACGCGGGACGTTTCACAAACGCGGGTTTCACACGACTTCCGTGGCCGGTATTTTTGGCGCCGTCGCGGCGGCCGGCAAGTTGTTGGGATTGTCCGAAGCGCAATTGAGCCACGCATTCGGACTTGCGGGCAGCCAGGTGGCGGGCGTGTCCGAGTACCTGTCCAACGGATCGTCGTCGAAAATCTTTCATCCGGGATGGGCGGCACACTCGGGCATCATCGCGGCTTACATGGCGCGTGCCGGAATGACCGGTCCGATGACGGTGTTCGAGGGACGTTACGGATTGCTGCGGACCTATGGAATTTCAGATGAGTCCGATTTCGGCAGGCTCACCGCCGGGCTGGGCGCGCACTGGGAGATCACGCGGATTTCCGTCAAGCCTTACCCGTGCTGCCATTTCGCCCATGCCTTCATCGATTGCGCGAGGGCGCTGCGCCGGCAGGGCGTACGGGCGGAAGAGGTTGAACAACTGCAATGCATCGTGCCCGAGATCGAGCTGCCGCTCATCTGTGAGCCGTGGGACACGAAGCTGCGCCCGGATTCCGCTTACGCTGCGAAGTTCAGTCTGCCGTTTCTGGTGGCGGCAGGGCTGATCGACGATGCCGTCGATCACGATACCTTCGCCACGAAAAACCTCGCGCGCCGGGATCTGTTGGAGCTGGCGGGCCGCGTCATTTATCGGACCGCAGCAGCAGGAGAGCTGCCGTTTCCAAAATATTTTCCGGGCTGGATCCAGGGAACGCTGCGCGGCGGCCGGCGTATCGAGCAACGGCTCGAAATCAATTACGGCAATCCCGACAACCCGATGAGCCGCGCCGACATCGAAACGAAATTCTGCAGCAATGCCGCCGGAGTCCTGCCGCAAGCATCGATTGCCGGCGTGCTGAGCACCATCGCCGCGTTCGAGAACTCGAGCGCGCGTGACCTGACACGCTTCCTCGCCTCACGAAACCAGGAGTCTTCATGACCGACCATTACGCATCGTTTCGCCATCTGAAGTTCGATCGTCCTGCCGAGCGCGTGCTGCGCATCACGCTCGACCGCCCCGAAAAGCTCAATTCACTCAATCTCGAAGCGCAAGGAGAATTGACAC
>JBDZVW010000495.1:0-1936 GCA_040255885.1 Betaproteobacteria bacterium | reverse complement strand
GCAAACAAAAAATCTGAATCCCCCACCAGCCCATTCACCATGAAATCAGTCTGGATTGTCGACGACGACCGCTCGATTCGCTGGGTGTTTGAAAAAGCCCTGGCGCGGGAGGACATTGCGTTTCGGATTTTCTCGTCCGCGGAGGAAGTGTTGCGGGCGCTCGAACGTGAAACGCCGCGCGTGCTGGTGAGCGACATCCGCATGGCCGGGCAGTCGGGGCTGGATCTGCTGCAACAGGTGCGCGCGCGGGATCACGGCTTGCCGGTGATCGTGATGACGGCCTATTCCGATCTCGACAGCGCGGTCGCGGCGTTCCAGGGCGGTGCCTATGAATATCTGCCGAAGCCGTTCGACGTCGATCATGCGCTGGGGCTGATCCGCCGCGCGCTGGCCGAGCATGCGCAGCCCGCGCCACGCGGCGACGATGCTGCGCCGGCTCCGGAAATCCTCGGCCAGGCACCTGCGATGCAGGAAGTGTTTCGCGCGATCGGCCGGTTGGCGCAGGCGCACGTCACGGTGCTGATCACCGGAGAATCCGGAACCGGCAAGGAACTGGTGGCGCAGGCGCTGCATCGCCACAGCCCGCGCGCGCAGCAGCCGTTCGTCGCAATCAATACCGCGGCGATTCCGAAGGATCTGCTGGAGTCCGAGCTGTTCGGACATGAGCGCGGTGCATTCACCGGCGCGCAGACGCAGCGCCGCGGCCGCTTCGAGCAGGCCGACGGCGGCACGCTGTTTCTCGACGAGATCGGCGACATGCCGGCCGACCTGCAGACACGGCTGCTGCGGGTGCTGGCCGACGGCCAGTTCTACCGCGTCGGCGGACATCAGTCGGTGCATGTCAACGTACGTGTGATCGCGGCGACCCATCAGGATCTCGAAGCGCGGGTGCGCGACGGCCTGTTCCGCGAGGATCTCTACCATCGCATCAACGTCATCCGGCTGCGGCTGCCGCCGCTGCGCGAACGCCGCGAGGACATTCCGCTGCTGGCGCGGCGTTTTCTCGCGGCAAGCGCGCGCGAACTGGGCGTCGAGGCAAAGCGCCTTACCGATCCCGCTCTACGCTATCTGATGACGCTGGATTTTCCCGGCAACGTGCGGCAACTCGAAAATCTGTGCCGCTGGCTGACGGTGATGGCGCCAAGCGTGAACATCGAGATCAAGGACCTGCCACCGGAACTGCAGCGCGAGGCCGCGTCCGACGCCGGACCCTCATGGCACGCCGAACTCGCACGCGAAGCGCAGCGGCTGCTGGCGCGCGGTGAAGCCGGCATCATGGAACGCCTCGTGCGCGACTTCGAACGTTCACTGATCGTCTGCGCCCTCGCCCAGACCGGCGGCCGGCGCATCGATGCCGCGCATCTGCTGGGGCTGGGCCGCAACACGTTGACGCGAAAAATTCAGGAACTCGGACTGGATGGTGCCGACAAAGACGGTACGGACGAGACTCAGAAGGAAAAACCATGACGAAAGCGATTTGGAACGGCGCCGTGCTGGCGGAAAGCGACGATTGCGTCGTCGTCGAAGGCAATCAGTACTTCCCGCCGGCAGCCGTGCGCACCGAGCATCTGCGCGCGAGCGACACGCACACGCGATGTCCGTGGAAAGGCACGGCCCATTATTACGACGTGGTCGTGAACGACACCGTCAACAAGGACGCCGCCTGGTATTATCCGCAGCCGCTGCCGGCGGCGAGTAACATCGCTGGCTATGTTGCGTTCTGGAAGGGTGTGACGGTGGAGGTTTAGTGCCGCAAATCCGGCAACATGAATGGGACGGAATGCTGTTCACGTTCTTACGCCGCTGACCACCCCGTCCGCTACGCGTCCACCCCTCCTCATCTGAGGAGGGGAAATTCGAGCGCTTATTCGACGCTCGGGTTTTTTATCCCCTCCTGTTTTTAAGGAGGGGAGGGAGCGAAGCGGAAGGGGTGGTC
>JBDZVW010000138.1:0-7239 GCA_040255885.1 Betaproteobacteria bacterium | reverse complement strand
GGTCTGGCTGCCGCCGAGACGGCCGCCACTCCCAGATCGCAGGCATTGGCTTCAGTGTCCGTACTCCCGCACCCGAGGGTGACGGAGGTTGTTCTTTTCGGCTTGCCGCATCAGCGGCGAGTATGGGTTGTATTCGTTTTTTGACTGCCACTCCCGTCCGCGTTTCATTCGAAAATCCGCTTTTCCTTGAAGCTTTTCCCGCCGCAAACCCGCGAGGACTGCAAGGCCGCCGGTGATGCACGTTTGCCGGGGCGCCTCGCCGACGCTGCGGGATGCCACTTCTCATCCTCATTCGAGGAGGGAGGGGAGATAACTGGCGTGACCAACGGGCCATGAATTCTCCCCGCCTTGTCGAGGCGGGCGGGGGCGGTGGGCGGCGCATGGAGAAAATCAACCGTCCATTCATCGACACGAAGCCATACTAACCTTCGCGAACCGGCAGTCATTCCATCGGCCGTGCCGCTACCCACCTCTACGATGCAAAGGAGAAAACGGCTGCAACTGGCGTGTCAAGCGGCGATCAGTGCGGGCCGGAGTTGTCCGGAACGACCTTCAGCCAGCCCGAGCTGCACTCGGTGACGTCAGGAAAGTAACGGCGGCTGTCCGGGCAGTAGTAGCGATAGTCAGTCGGGGGCTCGTCATAAAACGACGGCGGATAGACGTAATAGATTTGCGGAGGACCGCTGGCCGGCGGCGGTTTGGGCGCCGGAGAATGGAACGTTGATGAACCGGGTGTGAAATAGCTCGGCGGCATCTGCGGCGAGCGCAGCGGATCGGCGCTCTGGGGGCTGATGTGGGTGCTGCCACCGGTTGCTTGCCCCGCAGTTGCGTTGGCCGCGGGGCTGACGGCGATTGCTGTGCCCAGCAGCGTCACCGCAACGGCAGCGACGATGACAGTCGGAGAACGTATCATTCCGGACCTTTCGAGGGTGTGACTGCGCGTCGCGCAACCACGCTCACCCCTATTCTAACAGTCGGTCAACACCGGCCGGTCGCCCGTTATTCTGCGAAGTGTCCGACGGCGCCCGCGCTGCACGGTGAATCGGATTCAATAGTGTGGCAATATGGAACACCGCGTGCGGCGAAAAATTCCGACGGCCGGCGCGTGAGCGATGAAAGGCTGGCACGGGAATGGCTTGCACGAGACTCCGGACGATCATCTGGTTGCTGGCGCTGTTGCCGGCGGTTGCCGCTGCGGCCCAATGGGAAGCGATCAACCAGTCGGTCGGCAGGGCGCTGGTCTACCTTGACAAGGATAGCGTCAAGGCACAAAACGGTGTCGTCGAAGCGTGGCTGCGGTTCGATTTTGCCGAGCCTCAGTATACAAAAATCGGCGGCAAGACGTTCAGATCGATCAAGCAGCTGCTCTATTTCGATTGCGCCGATGCGCGCTACGAGCGCGTGAAGCAGATCATGTATGCGGCAGGACAGGGGATGGGTGAAACGGTCGGGTCCTATACGTGGAAGCAGCAGCAGCAGCGCCGTTACGAGCCGGTGCTGCCGCATACCGACTCGGCAGTCATCTACGAATTCGTCTGTCACCGCACGCTGAAGGAAAGTAATGGCGGGGCCGCGCGTCCGGCCGACAATGGGGGGAAACAATGATGATGCGAATGCTGGCGGGAATGTTTCTGATGGGCTGCGTGACGGCCACTGCATGGGCTGCGGATCCGTGGCTGTATATCGTCGTCGGTCATGGCAAGAACGAAACGGTGCATCAGACGCCGCCGTGGGATCTGACTTATCCGCCGCCCGGCGTGCATCTGCCGGTCATCAACGAAGGTGCCGGCGCCACCGAAAGCGGGCGCTGGATGACGCGGGCGCAGGCGGCGCGGGTCGAGCGCCAGCCGCAACTGGTCATCGCCAATGTGCCGCATCTGCCGGAACAGCCCAACGGGCTGCTCGGCTTCGGTGTTCACAATGACTGGTCCGCGCCGAAATCGGCAGCCGGGCATTGACGGCGGTGTCTGCGGCGCTGCGCGGAGCATGACGGATGAAGGCATGGACGCGGACAGCATTGACGGTGTGGCTGCTGGCGGTGGCCAGCCTGGCGCGGGCGGCGCCGCAGGATGTGGTGATGTACTCGGTCAAGGGCAAATTCGACACCGTCACGCAAAACGTCAAATTCGCGATCCAGGGCCGCGGCCTGGTGGTCGACCATGTGTCGAAGATCGGCGACATGCTGGCGCGCACCGGCAGGGATCTGGGCCGCACGCGCCGCATCTACCTCCATGCCGAGGTGGTGCAGTTCTGCAGCGCGGTGCTGTCACGCAACGCGATGCAGGCCGATCCGCGCAATATCGTGTTCTGTCCCTATGCGATCGCGGTCTATGAACTGCCGCAGGATCCGGGCCGGATCTACCTGTCGTATCGCAGGCCCGAGATGCAGGGTTCCGGTGACTCGATGATGGCGCTGCAGGCAGTGGACAAGCTGCTGGACGGCATCATTCACGACGCGTTGCAGGCGCCGTGACCGGAGACGGCGGGCAATGGAGTGCAAACGTCTCAATGCCGGCCGCATCCGCGCGGTCGGCTACGATTCCCGCGCGCGGGTGCTGGAGCTGGAGTTCAGCGACGGCTCCATCTACCAGTACACCGGCGTCGGCGATGAGGTCCATCGCCGGCTGGTGAGCTCGTCCGCCGCAGCGAGCTATTTCCGCGACAACATCGAGGAAGAATATCCGGCGAAGCGGATGCGGTGATCGCGGCCGGGTCAGCGCAGCAGCAATTCCGCGACTTCGCAGAAGCCGGCGCCCGATTCGCTTGCCGTCACGTACGCCGGTGCCGCGGTCAAGCGGTCTGCAAAGTGCCGGATGTTCGCGACGCCCACCGCGTGCAGAAAGAACGCGAACATCGGCGCGTCGTTCGGTGAATCGCCGACGAACACGAATTCCGCGTTGTGCGCATCGAGATCGATGCCGAAGCTTTCCGCCAGCAGCACCCGCGTCATGCCCAGCTTGTCGTAGGTCCCGAACCAGCCGTTGACGTGGATCGAGCTGACTTTGGCCGTCATGCCGGCCTGCTGCATGAGGACGACGATCTGCGCCACCGCCTGCGGCGGCAGCGGCGGCACGTCTTCGCAATAGTCGATCGCGAGATCGGTCTCGCGATAATGCTGGTCGGCCGACACCGCACAGCCGGGAACGGCGGCGACGATGCGGTCACGCACCTGCATCAGCCGCGCGCGGTTGGCGGCGCGCACCTCTTCCGGCTGAACGAAGCGGCGCCGCATCGTGCGCGTCGCGTGGTCGTAACGGAAATAGAACGCGCCGTTCTCGCCGACCACCGCGGAGACCGGCCACATGCGTGCGATGTGGTCGCACCAGCCGGCCGGCCGGCCGGTGATCGGCACCACCACCAGTCCTTTCCGGTGCAGGCGTTCGAGCGCCGCGTAGGCGTCGGCGGTGAGCCGTCCGTCGGTCGTGAGCGTGTCGTCGATATCGCACAGCACGCCGCGAATCGCACGGCGTGCCGCTTCCGGAAATGCATTCAGCGGCCGCATGACCCGTTGTTCACCGGCAATGTTCTTCGCCGGCATCGGGTTGCGGATTCGGGATGAAGCCGAAATGTGCGGGGACGTCGGCGGCGCGGATTCCGCCCGGTTTCAGCAGCCGGCCGCCCCATCGCACGCCATGCGCACCCGCGTCGATCAGTTCATCAGCGAGCAGCGGCAGATCACGGTCGCACACCACCCCCGGCCCATGCTCGGTCTGCAGCAGAAGGGAGCCTTCGTCGTCGAGCCAGGCGCCGTCGATGTGCCCGACCGCGCGGCCGGTATGCGCGACGAAGCGCATGTCGGCATCTGCCGTCATCACGCGGTAAACCAGCGGCGTGTAGCGCAATGTGACGAACACGCGCTGCGGGCCGTTCTGGAAAAACCAGCGGCCGCGATCGTCGTGCGCGTAATTGCGGCCGATGAAGCCGGTCATCACCGGGTTCGAGATGCGGCCGGAACGCGTGTGCCACTCGCCGCGCCGGTCGAGCTCCAGCCAGCCGTAAACCGCCGGCACGTTGGGCCAGCGCGCCAGCCCTTGTAACACGATTTCATCCATTGTCTGGTTCGGATGATACCGGATCAGGCGGCGCGCGGCGATGAGCCGGAAGTTGGATTTTGCCACGATCGCTGCCGCAGCTTGCGTACCGTCTCGCGCACATTTTCCGGATGTTTGTATTCATATGAATTCTACGGTATTCTTTTATCGGAGGGACGTTAACGGGCCCACGCCGGGCAAACTCAACGAACGAAAAACTGACATGAAATTACTTTCATTTGCATTACCTGCAGAGCCGCATGTCAAGCGGCTTGGTGCCATTGGCGGCGGTCGCGTGGTGGATCTCTGGGCGGCGAGCGAACATGTTGACGGCATAGACGAAAAGACCTTTCCGGCCACCCTGAGGGCTCTGCTGGCCGCCGGGGAGAACGGTCTGCAACAGGCGCGGCACATTCTTTCGAGCGTCAGCAACGATTCCGGCCGCGCGAACTATCTGTTCGACGAAAGTGAGGTCATCTTTCTGCCTCCGATATCCAACCCGGAAAAATTCCTGTGTATCGGCAAGAACAACCGCAAGCATCTCGAAGAGCTCAGAAAAAATTCCTTGCTCACTGAAACTCCGCAGGAGCCCACCGCTTTCGTCAAGCTCGCTTCCAGCCTGATAGGCCACCGCGCAGAAGTGGTGCGTCCCGACGGCATCGTGCGGCTGGACTACGAGCCGGAGCTCGTCTTCGTGATCGGCAAACGTGCGCTCGGCGTCAAGCGCGAGCAGGCAATGGACTATGTGGCCGGCATCACGCTGCTGAACGACCTGACGTGCCGCGATCTGCAGCAGCGCGAGGTCGCTTCGGGCTCGCGCTTCTGGACCGGGAAGAACATCCCCGGATTCGGGCCGCTTGGCCCCTATGTGATCACCATGGACGAAGTCGCCGATCCCTATGACCTGTGGCTCAGTTGCAGCGTCAATGGTCAGCAGAGGCTGCGTTACAACTCGTCGGAACAAATCTGGAAGATCGGAGACATCATCGAGCACTTTTCACGGTTCATACCGCTGGAGCCCGGTGATCTGTTCTCCACCGGTTCTCCCGGCGGAGTGGCTGTCGGGCAAAAAAACGCTGCCGAGTTGTTCCTGAAGCCCGGAGATGTCGTCGATGTGGAAATAGAAAACATGGCGCGGCTGCGAACGACCATCATCGCGCCCGGGCAGGCACAGGCCAAAGCGGCCTGAGAAGAAGACTTCGGCGGGGCAGCGAAACGGCTTGCACCGCGAAATTCAATTGGACATGAGGAGAGGCCGAAATGTACGCACGATCGACCATGTTATGTTGTCTGACTGCGTTCGCCATGGCATTGGCGAGCCTTACCGCGCTGGCGGCACCGCAGGCGTATCCGGATAAAGTCGTCACCATCATCGTTCCGTTTTCGCCAGGCGGCGGAACCGACACGCTTGCACGTATCGTTGCCAAGCAGTTGAGCAAGAAGTGGGATCATCCGGTAATCGTCGAGGACAAACCCGGGGCAGGGGGGCTGATTGGCGCAGCTTACGCCGGCAGGCAGGCGCCTGACGGCTATACGCTGCTGATGAGTTCGACCGGTTCGCTCACTCCCGAAAATACGCACCAGTTCACCGCGATCGGCCTCGTGTCGGCGTCTCCATATGTGGTTGTCGTGCATCCGTCGGTACCGGCACACAGTATCAAGGAGCTGGTCGCGCTGGCCAAGTCCGAGCCGGGGAAACTGGCTTACGGCTCGAATAGCGGCAGTTCGATTTCGCATCTGTCCGTCGAGCTGTTCAAGGAGGTGACGCACACGGACATTCTCTTTGTCGGATACAAGAGCACCGGCCAGGCGCTGACCGATCTTCTCGGCGGCCGCATTCAGATCATGTTCTCTCCTCCGGAAACGGTGATGCCGCACGTGAAATCGGGACAACTGCGGGCGCTCGCGATGACCGGCGCCGAATCTTCGAAGCTGTTGCCGGGGCTTCCGGCTGTGACAGATGCGGGTGTGCCGGGCTACGTGGCGGAAGGCTGGTTCGGTCTGCTCGCGCCGACCGGAACACCCAAAGCGATCATCAACAAGATCAATACCGATCTGAACGCGATCCTGGTGTTGCCCGAAGTGAAGGCCGGCCTCGCCAAATTTGGCGTGCAGCCGCGACTCACCACGCCGGAGCAGTTTACGACTTATATCGCCGAAGAAATGGACAAGTGGCAAAAAGTGATCAAGAACGCGCATATCATCGTGCCGCACTTGCACTGACCGCTCGCGCGCCGTCGCGCCGCCCGCGGGCTCCGTGACCTCATTTGCTTTCCGGCAGCCACCGCGCCGGAAAGCTTTTTTATGTACGGCTACAATGAGGGTTCGACATTCGCATCCCGTAAACGACAAAACGGCGGGATCGCACTTCAATTATCTCGTTTGCCATAATGACCGCGGTCAAGCATAACAAGAAGCGCAACAGTCCGGAGCCCGGTGACGACGGACTTTCCCTCGGCCGGCGCGCCTACGAACAACTGCGCGACGCGATCGAAACCGGCAAGCTCAAGCCCGGCAGCCCGGTGCGCGAGACCGACCTCGCGACGCAACTGAACATGAGCCGCACGCCTATTCAGCGCGCGATCACCTGGCTGGAAAGCGACGGGCTGATCGCGCACGAACCGTATCGCGGACGTGTCATCGCCAGACTGGACTATCAGATGGTGATCGAACTCTACGTGATCCGTTTGGTACTGGAACCGGCGGGCGCAGCGCTCGCGGCGCGCAATGCCTCGGAAGTGGAAATTTCTGCACTGCGCGACATGCTGGAACTCGAGCAGGAACTGCTCGGTGATTCATTGCGAAGAGAAAGGCACAACCGGCTGTTCCATGAGGCGATTTACCGCGGTGCCCACAATCGCTATCTGCTCAATGCGCTGAATGCGCTTTACAGCCCGATGCTGCTACTCGGGCATGCGACTGAAATGGACCCCAACCGGCTTCAGACCGCTTATGGCGAGCATCGCGAGATGGTGGCTGCCATTGAGCGCCGGGATGCCGGGGCGGCCGAAGAGGTAATGCGAGAACACCTGAAGCGCGGCCAAAAGGTTCGGGTCGAAGCAATGTTGAAGCGACTGAGCCAGCGTGCGGAATCTACGGAAGAATAGCGGGCCACTTTATCGCGGTGAAATTGCAGTAGCCGGCGCGGCGCTTGCTACGGGGTCGCATCCACGCGCTGACGCGCCTGGAATCCTGCTCCGCCCTCCGC
>JBDZVW010000494.1:0-1940 GCA_040255885.1 Betaproteobacteria bacterium | reverse complement strand
CTGTCCTTGCCGCCGGACAGGCACACCATCACGCGGTCGCCGTCGCGGATCATGTCGTAGTCGGCGATTGCCTGGCCGGTGAGGCGGCGCAGGCGCTTCGCGAGCTTGTTCGCCTCGTAGATTTCCTTCGGGCGAGGTGGTTGTTGTGATGCGGTCGTCAGCATGATTTCAGATTCCGGTCGATCCAGCGCGCGGCGACAACGCCCTGCCCGACCGCGGTCGCTACCGACGGCAGTTGCAAATGGGTCACGTCGCCGGCGGCGTAAATGTTGCGCACGCTGGTCTGCTGCTTCAAGTTGACGGCAACGAATCCGCCGGGCGTCAAACGCACGCCCAATGATTTCGAGGCCGCCAGAAATTCGGTATTCGGCGTGAAGCCGTACATTACCAGCACGTAATCATACCGTTCGCGCGCCGCGCCGACATCGAACGCGAATTGTCCGTTCTCCAGTGCTACATTGGCAACGGCGCCGCGCCGCAGCGTGATGCGGCGGTCGGCCCGTGCCATCGCGACGAATTGCGGGCGGGCGCGCGGCGTGCCTGCTGTGATCACGTCCACCGTGTTGCGGTGGCGCGCGAGATACAGCGCGTGGTCGAATGCGTTGTCGCCGCCGCCCAGCACCGCCACGCGCGCACCACGGATGTCGGTCTGAATGCGGCGCGAGCCGGGGCCGATGAACAGGTTTTGTGCGCGGCCGGCAAAGCGCGCAAACTGCGGTGCCGGCCGCGGCCGCGCGCCGGTCGCGATCACCACGGCCGCGGCCGTCATCTGCGTGCGGCGGCCGGCTCGCATCAGTTGCAACCTGAATCCGGCCGAAGCGCGCGCGATGGCGCGCACTTCATGCTTTTCCGCGATCTCGACGCCGGCACGCACTACGTCGCGCGCGAGCCGCGCGGCAAGCCGCTCTCCGGACGGCGCGCCGAAACCGGGAAGCCAGTGATTGCGGTGAAAATTGACGCGCTGGATGCCACCCAGCAGCGGCTCGCGTTCGATGATGACCGGCCTGTGGCCGAATTCCTGCAGCGACAGCGCACAGGCGATGCCGGCGGCCCCTGCGCCGATAATTGCGATTATCATTCCGGTTGCATTCGAAAATGATTTTTCATGAGCGACGTATTTTTACCGTCCGCGGACGCCAAGGCAACCAGTGATCGACTGACGCGCCGCATCGCCGATGAAATCGCAGCGGCCGGCGGCTTCCTGCCGTTCGTGCGTTTCATGGAGCTTGCGCTGTATGCGCCGGGGCTCGGCTACTACAGCGCGGGTGCGCACAAATTCGGCGAGACGGGCGACTTCGTGACGGCGCCCGAAATATCGCCGCTGTTCAGTCGCACGCTGGCGCGGCAGGTTGCAGAGCTGATCGGCGCCGGCCTCACCGACGTGCTCGAGCTCGGCGCCGGCAGCGGCGCGCTGGCGCATGGTCTGCTGCATGAGCTTGCGGTGCTCGGCCGCAATCCGCGGCGTTACCTGATTCTCGAAACCAGCGCCGACCTGCGAGAGCGTCAGCGGCAGCGTCTTGGTGCGCGCACCGGCGCGACCGAAATCGCATGGCTGGATCAACTGCCGGCGCGTTTTTCCGGCATCGTCATTGCGAATGAAGTGCTCGACGCATTGCCGGTGCACCTGGTGCGGTGCAATGCCGGAGACGTTCGCGAGTCGGCCGCAAGCGCTGATGGCATCGACGAACTCGGCGTGGATTTCGATGAACAGCATGGCATGTTCGTGTGGCGCGCGCGGCCGGCTGCAGGAGAAGTCGCGGCCGCTGCGCGCGCGCTCGATCTGCCGTCCGACTACACTACCGAACTGCATCTCGCCGCACGCGGGTTGGTACGTTCACTGGGCGCGATGCTGGAATGCGGCGTGATGCTGTTCATCGATTACGGCTTTCCGGCGCGCGAATACTATCATCCGCAGCGCAACCGCGGCACGCTGATGTGCC
>JBDZVW010000137.1:0-7267 GCA_040255885.1 Betaproteobacteria bacterium | reverse complement strand
ACCTCGATGTAATGCTTGCTGGGCGGCGTTATCGCGGCATGGAAGTCGATCGAATGCTGCATCATTCCGTGGTTGGTAAAAGTCACGTTGACCGTCTGTCCCTGGCGCACATGAATGACGGGACCGGGAACCGTGCCGCCGAATGTCCATGCCTGGTAATCGACGCCGCTGGCAATGGAGACGTTGCTGTCGGACGCCACCAGATGGAGGTCGACGCTGTCGCCGGTACCGATCAGCGGCGGCAGACGCGCGTCGCGTATCGCCGGGATGGGCGTGCTCGCGGCAAGCGTCAGCGGAGAAACCGCAGCTGCAGCGGCGATCGGCGATGCCGATCTCACGTGGAACGCACTGTGCAATCCGAGCAGCAGCAGAACCAGCAGTACCGCGATTCCGGTCATGGCCGGAATCTGCAGCCGCCATGGCAGCACCTGCGAAGCGCGCACCGGCGTCGTGGCGCCGCTCCATTCGGCGATAAGCCGCCACCTGGGCCAGCGGCGCTCGATCAGATAATCGACACTGTACGGGACGAAGCCGGCGCGGTAGTCGAGGCCGATCAGGGCCACGAAGATCAGCACGTAGCTGATTGCCGTGCCGGAGTTGGTGGCGCCGACCGTATACGGGCCGCCGAAGCCTTCGGCCGTGCTCCACACCAGCAGACTGAACAGGGCACCCAGCACGTACAGCGTCCGGCCCCCGAATCCTGCCAGCAACGCCAATGCAAGCCCGCTCTCGATGATGCGCGTGGCCCAGACAAACAGCATCGCGTGCGGCGTGACCAGCGCAATCCACAGATTGAACCAGCTGGCCGACCAGTCCGGCTGCCCCTGCGCCGCATTGTGCAGATAACCGACGTAGTGAACTGCAAAATCCGGTGACCAGGTGAGCACCGCGCCGACCGCCCAGATGATGCCGAACGCGACGCGCAGCGCGGTCGTTGCTATGGCGGGCCAGGGGTTACGAGCAGCCGACTCTGACATACAATGTTTTCGATCGTAAGTTCGTCAAATTCGGTGCACGGCCTGGCGTGGTGATTTTGTGACGCGATGCATTTTTCATTCGTTGGCTGAAATTATAGCCAACACCAGGCCTGCCGGCAGGCGTTTCAAGCCGGTGGATGCCGGATGCTTGAGCAAGATCAAAGTATTCGAATGGCATCCAGCCTAAACTGGTTGCGCACCGAACCGATGCGCCGGATTTCCCGATCGTCATGGCTCGTTTTGCACAAGGGCCGTGCGACGGAAATCGGGCGCGCTTTTATTTTCTGAACGGAGGTTGCACGATGAAGCTCTATTACGCGCCTGGCGCCTGTTCACTGGCCACTCACATCACGCTCGAGTGGATCGGCAAACCCTACGAGGCACACAAGGTCAATCTTCATCCGGAGAAATCGCCCGAGCTCGTCAAGGTCAACCCGATGGGTGCGGTCCCCGTCATCGAAGAAGACGGCTGGGTGCTCACGCAAAACTCGTCCATCCTGGGTTATCTTGCCGATCAGCATCCGCAGGCAAAACTGGAAGGCGACGGCAGTCCGCGGAGCCGCGCGGAGGTCAATCGCTGGCTGGGCTTCGTCAACTCCGACATGCACCCGGCATTCAAGCCGCTGTTCGGTGCCACCGCTTATCTGGACGATCCCGACATGATCGAGCGCTCCAGGAAAAACGCGCGAGACAGGCTGCGCAAGCTGTTCGAGGTTGTGAACAAGCAACTCGACGGACGTGATTGGATCGCGGGCACGCGCTCTGTCGCCGATCCGTATCTGTATGTGATGACTCGCTGGGCCAGGGCGCAGAAGATCGATCTCTCCGGCCTGAATAATCTCGAGAAGTTCTTCAAACGGATGGACGATGATCCCGCTGTGCGCAAGGCGCTCGATCAGGAGAGCCAGGCCTGATCGACGTGTCGCAGCCGCGGCAACCGCGGGGACGTGCCTGCATATTTCATCATGGAAATGACACAAGCCTGCAAGATCGTAGAATTTGAAACACCGGCCGCGGCGTCGGGTGCGAGCCGTATCGCGCAAGCATGGGCCCGGACACCAGTGCCGCTGACACCGGCGCAAAGAAATGAGCTCAAGAAGCGCATTCGCGCCTTGCTGCGCAAAAAACGCGCGGTGCTGGTGGCGCACTACTACGTTGATGCGGACATCCAGGATCTGGCGGAAGAAACCGGCGGCTGCGTTGCGGACTCGCTCGAGATGGCGCGTTTCGGGCGCGACCATCCGGCTGACACGCTGGTGGTCGCCGGCGTGCGCTTCATGGGCGAAACCGCCAAGATCCTGAGCCCCGACAAGCGCGTTCTGATGCCCGACCTGAACGCCAATTGTTCGCTCGACCTCGGCTGTCCGGCGGACGCGTTCAGCGCGTTCTGCGACGCGCATCCGGAGCGCACGGTGGTGGTGTACGCCAACACCAGCGCCGCAGTGAAAGCTCGTGCCGACTGGATGGTGACTTCATCGATCGGCCTCAGGATATGTGCGCACCTCCACGCCCAGGGCAGGAAAATCCTGTTTGCGCCCGACAAGCACCTCGGCGCCTACATCCGCAACCAGACCGGCGCCGACATGCTGCTGTGGGAAGGTTCGTGCGTGGTACACGACGAATTCAAGGCAGTCGAACTCGAACTGATGATGCGCGATCATCCGCTGGCGAAAGTGCTGGTGCATCCGGAATCGCCGCCGGCCGTCATCGCGCTCGCCGATTTTGTCGGCTCGACCACCGGCATCATCAACGCCGCACGCGAACTGGATGCACATGAATTCATCGTGGCAACCGACAGCGGGCTTCTGCACAAGCTGCGGCAGGCGATCCCCGGCAAGATCTTCATTGAAGCGCCCACGGCCGGCAACAGTGCCACCTGCAAAAGCTGCGCGCATTGCCCGTGGATGGCGATGAACGGCCTGCAGAGTCTGATGAAGGCTCTCGAAAGTGGCGACAACGAAATCCATGTCGAATCCGAGATTTCGCGCAAAGCCGTGCGCTGCATCGAGCGCATGCTCGATTTCGCGGCGGCTGGCGGGCAAAGCGTTCGCGCTTCGGGTGATCTGGCTCGCGATTCGGCGCTGTTCTCGATTGTAGGGCCGGCCTGATGCCGTGCTGAAGAAGCTGCCACGCCCCGCCATGCAGCATCGAAATGCCCTGGCGGACGTTGGCCGCGTGGCGCGGATCGGATTAGACTCTTCGGTATCGGACGCGAACGTGTCCATTCGGCCCGCCAAACGGTCCGCGGTGTTCCGAACAATGCCCTGCTCCCGGGTTCTGATGAAATGCGCCAAAACGGCAAGGAGTGATCGACATGGCAGCGACGCTGGATGGCAAGGTTGCGCTGGTGACGGGCGTGAGTCACAACGGACAGGTCGGACAGGCAGTCGCCGAAGCGCTGGCGGCAGAAGGCGCTGCCCTGATGATTGTGGCACGCACCGAAAGCAACGTGACCGCGCGTGCCGAAGCATTGCGCCAATCCGGTGCGCGGGTGCTTCCATCGGCCGTGGATCTTACCGACGAGGCCCAGGTACAGCGGATGATCGAGCGCGCGATCAGCGAATATGGCCGGATTGACATTCTGGTCAATCTCGCGGGCGGTCTGACTCGCTACAAATCCGCGGTGGAGCATAGCCTGCAGGACTGGAATCACGAACTCGCCAATAATCTGCTGACCGCATTTCTGACTTCGCGTGCGGCATTTCCGTGCCTGCGGAATGCGGGCGGCGGAGCCATCGTCAACTTCGCCAGAGCGGGACATGCCCAGGCCAACATGGTTGCCTACAACTGCGCCAAGGCGGGCATCGACGCGCTGACCCGCACTTTCGCGCTGGAGGGCCGTGACGCCGGAATCCGCGTCAACGCGGTGGCACCGGGATTGGTGGACACCGCATCAAACGTCGCTGCAATGAAGCCGAAGGACCTGAAACGCTGGGCCAGGCGCGAAGACATTGCGCAGACGGTTGTCTTCCTGGCGTCGGATGCGGCGGCCGGGATTACCGGTCAGATCATTCCGGTGACCGGCTGGGGAATCTAGTTATCAGGCCATAAATTTATTGCCGCCAGCGCTGCAGCTGCTTCAAAAAATGAAGTAAATCAAAAAATCAAAATTATCGCGCGCAAAAAATGTAAAAAATATGGTGTTATATTACTATTGGGACGTTCTGGTCGACGGCACTGTGTCCGTGACAATGACAGGGACGCAAGTGAACCGATCGTCATGAAAGATGCATGGGCCACCATGCGCAAAGTCTGTGCGTAATCAATAACGCTCGACAAGGTAGCGAAGCAGAGGCAAGCATGAGCCACTTTCTCGATCGACTGCTGTTCTTTCGCCAAGATGCCAGGGCCTTTTCCAACAGGCTTGCGGTTCATCAGCAGCACTAACTCATCGGATACGGTGCCATGGGCCAATTTCTCGAACGCCTCCGTTATTTCCGCCGTGCCCGACAGCCGTTCTCGGACGGCTGGGGTGAAGTACGCATCGAAGCGCGGCAGTGGGAAGATGGCTATCGCAACCGCTGGGCGCACGACAAGGTGGTACGCTCGACCCATGGCGTGAACTGCACCGGTTCGTGCAGCTGGAAGATCCATGTCAAGCAGGGTGTGGTCACCTGGGAAATCCAGGCCACCGATTACCCGCGCACACGCCCGGACATGCCGAATCACGAACCGCGCGGCTGTTCGCGTGGCGCCTCCTATTCGTGGTACCTGTACAGTGCCAACCGCGTCAAATATCCGATGGTGCGCGGCCGGCTGCTGAAGCACTGGCGCCATGCGCGCCAGACGCTGCAGCCGGTCGAGGCATGGGCGGCGCTGATGGACGACCCGGAAGCGAAAGACTACAAGGCCGCGCGCGGCCTCGGCGGCTTCGTGCGCGCGAAATGGGACGAGGTGCTGGAGATCACCGCAGCCGCCAACGTGTACACGATCCGCCAGCACGGCCCCGATCGCGTCGTGGGTTTCTCGCCGATACCGGCGATGTCGATGGTGTCCTACGCCTCCGGCACCCGCTACCTGAGCCTGCTGGGCGGTTCGATCCTGTCCTTCTACGACTGGTACTGCGACCTGCCGGCGGCGAGCCCGCAGGTCTGGGGCGAACAGACCGACGTGCCGGAGTCGGCCGACTGGTACAACTCCGGTTACCTGATCGCGTGGGGCTCGAACGTGCCGCAGACGCGGACGCCGGATGCGCACTTTTTCGTGGAAGCGCGCTACAACGGTACCCAGGTCGTTGGCGTCAGCCCCGATTTTTCGGAGGTTTCCAAGCTTTCCGACATCTGGCTGCACCCGAAGCAGGGTACCGACGGCGCACTGGCGATGGCGATGGGCCACGTCGTCCTGCGCGAGTTCTTCCTCGACCGCCAGGTCGGTTACTTCCAGGACTATTGCCGCCGCTTCACCGACCTGCCGCTGCTGGTGACGCTGCGCCGCGATGGTGAGCGCTGGGTGCCCGACCGTTATCTGCGCGCCAGCGATTTTGCCGATGCGCTCGGCACGCCCGAGCATGCCGACTGGAAAACCGTCGGCTTCGACAAGGACGGCAAACCGGTCGCGCCGCGCGGGTCGATCGGGTTCCGCTGGCCGGGCGGTGACAGCCCCGACCGCGCCAAATGGAACCTCGAGCAAAAAACCGCGGATGGCGGCGAGATCGAGTTGCAGCTCACTGAAATCGCGCGCCGCGATGACGCGCTGGACGTGGCCTTCCCCTATTTCGGCGGCGTCGTCAACGAGCACTTTCCGTACAACGAGCAGGAAGACGTCCTGGTGCGCAAGGTGCCGGTGCGCACACTGGCGACGAAGGGTGGCGATACCGTGGTTGCGACGGTGTTCGATCTGCTGTGTGCGCACTACGGTCTGGATCGCGGACTCGGTGGCAATTGCGCGAAGGGTTACGACGACAACGTTCCGTACACGCCGGCGTGGCAGGAATCGATCACCGGCACGCCCGCCGCCAAGGCAATCGAGGTTGCCCGCGGTTTCGCGCACAATGCCGAGAAGACCGAAGGCCGCTCGATGGTGATCATCGGCTCCGGCATGAACCACTGGTTCCATCAGGATGCCAGCTACCGCGCGGTGATCAATCTGGTGCTGTTGTGCGGCACCGTGGGCAAGGCCGGCGGCGGCTGGTCGCATTACACGGGCCAGGAGAAGGTGCGCCCGCAGACCGGCTGGGCCGCGCTCGCGTTCGCGCTGGACTGGGTACGGCCGCCGCGGCAGATGGCCGGCACCGATTTCTTCTACCTGCACTCCGACCAGTGGCGCTACGAAACGCTGGCGCTGGACGACCTGCTTTCGCCGCTCGCCGACCGTAGCCGGCACAGCGGCAGCCTGGTCGATTGCAGCGTACGCGCGCAACGCATGGGCTGGTTGCCGTCGGCGCCGCAGTTGAACCGCAATCCGCTGCAGGTGGCGCGCGAGGCTGCCGCGTCCGGCAGCGACCCGCAGCAATATGTCGTTGACGCGCTGAAGTCCGGCCGGCTTTCGCTGGCCTGTGAAGATCCGGACAACCCTGCCAATTTTCCGCGCAACCTGTTCGTGTGGCGCTCCAATCTGCTCGGCTCTTCCGGCAAGGGCCATGAATATTTCCTGAAACACTTCGTCGGCACCCGTTGCGGGCTGCAGGGCGAAGACCTTGGCGAGGAAGGCGGAACGAAGCCCGAGGAAGTGACGTGGCGTGATCCGGCCCCCGAAGGCAAGCTCGACCTCATCGTCACGCTCGATTTCCGCATGTCCACCACCGCGCTGTATTCGGACATCGTGCTGCCCACCGCGTCGTGGTACGAGAAGAACGATCTCTCGACCACCGACATGCACACCTTTATCCATCCGTTTTCGATCGCGGTGGACCCGGTTTACGAATCACGAAGCGACTGGGATATCTTCAAGAGCATCGCGAAGAAGTTCTCCGAGCTTGCGGAAGGCAGGCTCGGCGCCGAACAGGACGTGGTGCTTTCGCCGATTCTGCACGACACCCCGAACGAACTGGCGCAGCCGTTCGAAGTGCGCGACTGGAAGAAGGGTGAATGCGATCTCGTGCCCGGTGTGACGGGGCCGACCATCACGTTCGTCGAACGTGACTACCCTGCCGTGTACGCGCGCTACACCTCGCTGGGGCCGTTGCTGGACACGCTCGGCAACGGCGGCAAGGGTCTGCGCTGGGACATGCGCAACGAAGTCGAGGCGCTGGGTGCGCTCAACTACACCGTGGCTGACGGGCCGGCCAAGGGCCGGCCACGCATCGTCAGCGATATCGATGCCGCCGAGACCATCCTGATGATCGCACCGGA
>JBDZVW010000493.1:0-1951 GCA_040255885.1 Betaproteobacteria bacterium | reverse complement strand
TGGCCAACAGGTTGGACATGGTCCTGAACCGCGATACTTGTGTCCACGGCTACAGGTTTTCCATCCGTTATTGGATTTGACCACTGTGCCCGGCTCGTTCTTTGTCGCCATTGTGTGCCTCCGATTTGGATGACAAGGTGCTGTCCGCTGCGGCTTCGTAGGTCGTATTGGCGTGGCGTAATCCGACGCAAGCCGACATTTTTGCGATTGCTTCAGGCTACGTCCAGTGGCTCAGCACACTCGAAGCAACACAACTATGATGTTATTTTAAGCTCGAAATCTGGAGCCATTTGTGAAAACCATATTTTCCGGTGCCAGCGTCAGCATCACTGAGCTCAAGCGTAATCCCAGCACGGTGATCGAGACGGCCAGCGGCGAGGCTGTGGCGGTACTGGTACACAACAAGCCTTCCGCGTATCTGGTGCCGGCGGATACCTACGAGTGCATGGTCAAACGCTTGGAAGACTTGGTGTTGGCGGAACTCGTGCGGTTGCGTGCCGGTGAACGGCGGATCAAGGTCACGCTCAATAAGCTATAGCCTGGCGCTCGCCAAGTCCGCGTTGAAGTCGAATGGCAATAGTTTGTGTCAGTCTTGTAAATACCCATATTGGGCATTACAATGCCCAATATGGGTATTAAGATCAAGCATGCGGCACGCAAGAAAGGCCAAGGCGTTGAAGAAGCGCCCGCGCGCTATGCCGTGGCGGACAAATCGGGGCGTAGCCTGGCTGATGCTTTGTTCACTACCACCCAGCAGCGCGTATTGGGCGCATTGTATGGGCAACCCCAGCGCAGTTTTACAGTAACCGAACTGATCGCCTCGACCGGGGCTGGTTCCGGCGCCGCGCAACGCGAATTGGCCAGACTCACCGCAAACGGGCTGCTGACAGTGCGTCCGATCGGCAACCAAAAGCATTACCAGGCCAATCCCGCCTCGCCGATCCACGATGAACTGGTCGGTATCATGCAAAAGACCGTAGGCTTTGCCGACCCTTTACGGCAGGCACTGGCGCCGCTGGCGAAGAAGATAGTTGCTGCATTCGTATATGGCTCGGTCGCCCGACGTAACGACACCGCTGCCAGCGATATCGACCTGATGATCGTGTCCGACGAGCTTGGCTATGCCGATGTTATGTCGGCGTTGCATTCCACTCAGGAAAGGTTGGGGCGTGAGATCAATCCGATCATCTATTCGCGCAGCGAACTCGCCAGGCGAGTGCGTAACCGGAACGCATTCGTTCGTAAGATGCTGGCGCAGCCCAGGTTGTGGCTGATTGGCGGTGAAAATGATCTCGGCACTTGAGCATCTTGCCGAGCCGAACGGGCCGCTGTCGGCTGAACGGCCCGACGCCGGCAAGTCTCTGTTCTAAATCTTCCGAAACTTCTCAATCAAAAACTCAGTAAACGCCCGCGCCGCCGGCTTCGCAGCCCGGCCGCCCGCGAACACGGCGTGAATCTCGATCGATCCCATATCCCAATCCGGCAGCACGCGCACCAGCGTGCCGTCCGCGAGTTCCCGGCGGCAGCCGACGAGGCTTGTCGGGATGATGCCGAGCCCGGCGACGGCGGCGGCGATCGAGCCTTCGTGGATGGTGATCATCAGCTTGCTGTTCATGTGAACTGACGTGACGCGGCCGTTCTTGCGAAACGACCAGTCGGATGCGCCGCTCATGGGGCCGATGATGGCGGTGTGTGTCGCGAGATCCGACGGTGTCCGCGGCGTGCCGGCTTGCGCCAGGTAGGCGGGGGAGGCGGCCAGGACGCGCGGCCAGGCCATGATGCGCTTCGCCGTCGCAGTGGAGTCCGCGAGCACGCCGAAGCGCAGCGCGACGTCGACGCCTTCGGTCACCAGGTTCTGGAGCTGATCGTCCATCAGCAGCTCGACGCGCAATGCCGGATGCCGGTCCATGAAGCGCGGCAGGCGCGGAATGACTTCGCGCGTACCGAAACC
>JBDZVW010000492.1:0-1960 GCA_040255885.1 Betaproteobacteria bacterium | reverse complement strand
TGGAGCTGTGGAAAGACGTTACCTTCAACTATGCGTCGACCGATACCGTGGATTATGTGCCGACGCCAACTGCCGTTTGATTTTTTACCACAGAGGCACAGAGACACAGAGAAATGCTTGTTCGGTTATGAATGCCAATTCACCGGCACGTAATCAATAGCGATTTGATTTTCTCTGCGTCTCTGTGGTTAAAGGAGTCTGACCATGCGAATTACCCAAGGCACCTTTTCATTCCTGCCGGACCTGACCGACGACGAGATACGGGCCCAGATCGAGTACGCACTGCGCCAGGGCTGGGCGGTGTCGGTCGAGTACACCGACGACCCGCATCCGCGCAACACCTACTGGGACATGTGGGGCAACCCGCTGTTCGATCTGCGCGATGCCGCCGGTGTGATGGAAGAGGTGATTGCCTGCCGCAGCGCGTTTCCCGATCGTTACGTCAAGGTCAATGCATTCGATTCGACGCGTGGCTGGGAGACGGTACGGTTGTCGTTCCTCGTCAATCGTCCGGCGGACGAGCCTGGCTTCGGTCTGGCGCGTCAGGAGGCCAACGGGCGCGACATCCGCTATACGATCCGAAGCTATGCCGCCGAGCGGCCGGCCGGACGGCGCTATGGCTGAGCGCATGAATGCCGCAACAGTGGTTCCGGCGCCGGCCAGTGTGCCGGGCGGCTGCCGCTCGCGGGCGGGGTTGTTCCCCCTCCTCTGCCCCGTCCGCGGCGGCGCCGCTTTTTTTGCCGGCGCGCCCGGCATCGCTCCATTCGTGGCAGCTGTCGCGTGAACCGATCATGCCCGCTCACAATCCCGTTCCTGTTCCGCTCCAGCCGGCCGACGCTGATCTGAACGCCGCGTACCGCGATTCCGGTATTGGCGCGGTGCTTGATCAGCTCGAGCGCGAACTGATCGGGCTGGTTCCGGTGAAAACCCGCATTCGCGAAATCGCGGCGCTGCTGCTGGTCGATCAGGCGCGCCACCAGCTGGGCCTGCAGAGCGGCGCGCCCAGCCTGCACATGTCATTCACCGGCAATCCCGGCACCGGCAAGACCACGGTGGCATTGCGCATGGCCGAAATCCTGCACCGCCTCGGCTATGTGCGCAAAGGCCATCTGGTGGCGGTCACGCGCGACGATCTGGTCGGCCAGTACATCGGCCATACCGCGCCCAAGACCAGAGAAGTGCTGAAGCGCGCGATGGGCGGCGTGCTGTTCATCGACGAGGCGTACTATCTCTACCGTCCGGAAAACGAGCGTGACTACGGCCAGGAAGCAATCGAAATCCTGCTGCAGGTGATGGAAAACCAGCGTGACGACCTGGTCGTGATACTGGCGGGCTACAAGGCGCGGATGGAAACCTTCTTCCGCAGCAATCCCGGGCTGTCGTCGCGCATCGCGCATCACGTCGATTTCCCCGATTACGCGGCGGACGAGCTGCTGGCGATCGCCGAGCTGATGCTCGAGCGCATGCAGTATCATCTGTCGCCGGACGCCCGCCATACGCTGCAGGAATACATCGAGCGGCGCATGCGGCAGCCGCATTTTGCGAATGCGCGCTCGGTGCGCAATGCGCTCGACCGCGCCCGCCTGCGTCAGGCAAGCCGCCTGTTCGCGAACGCCGGCAATCGTCTCGGGCGCGACGAGCTGATGACGATCGAGGCACAAGACATCCGTAAAAGCCGGGTGTTTCAGACCTGAATCGATTGCGGGATGGCCGCCAGGGAGCGACAATGCACGACGGCAGAACCACGCTCAACAAGTTCATCATCGAGGAACAGCGGCGCGCGCCGGGGGCGACCGGTGAATTCAGCACGCTGCTCAACGACATTGTCATCGCCTGCAAGGCGATTGCGCGAACGGTCGGACGCGGTGCGCTCGCCGGTGCGCTGGGCGATGCCGGGTCGCAAAACGTCCAGGGTGAGACGCAGAAAAAGCTCGATCTGATCGCCAACGACGCGCTGCTG
>JBDZVW010000136.1:0-7347 GCA_040255885.1 Betaproteobacteria bacterium | reverse complement strand
CCCGGAAGCGAGCCCGGGGCCGCATGATGTGGATTATCTGTTTGATCGGTTTGTGGGATTGATGCGGGACTCGGGACTCGGGACTCGGGACTCGGGGAGGGCGGCGTGAGCGCGTCGCATTTTCGCGAACGCGACGTCTGGCAGCTGGCTATGACATTAGCCAAAGCGGTTTACGAATTAACTGCAGACTTTCCACGTGAACAGCGCTACGGGCTCGGCTCGCAACTGCAACGTTCGGCGGTTTCGATTCCATCAAACATTGCGGAAGGCAACGGCCGCAATTCAACCCGTGACTATCCCCGTTTCGTTTCACTGGCGCTCGGCTCCGACGCCGAGCTGCAAACACAACTGCTGTTGGCCGAGGCTCTCGGGCTCGGCAATCGCGGTCGCTGTACTGAGGCACTGAATCTTTGCGATCGCGTCGGCCAAATGCTGCTCCGTCTTCACCGATCGCTGGGACGCCGTCTCGATCCCGAGTCCCGAGTCCCGAGTCCCGAGTCCCGGCTTTCGACCGAGTCCCGATCCTAACCATGCCCCGCCGTTCCGACCTCAAATCCATCCTGATCATCGGCGCCGGCCCGATCGTGATCGGCCAGGCGTGCGAGTTCGATTATTCCGGCGCGCAGGCGTGCAAGGCGCTACGCGAGGAAGGCTATCGCGTGATCCTGGTCAACTCCAATCCGGCGACGATCATGACCGATCCGGAGATGGCGGACGCGACCTACATCGAACCGATCCAGTGGCAGATGGTGGAGAAGGTCATCGCGCTCGAGCGCCCCGATGCGCTGCTGCCGACGATGGGCGGGCAGACTGCGCTCAACTGTGCGCTCGATCTGGTGCGCCACGGTGTGCTTGAAAAGTACGGCGTTGAGCTGATCGGCGCGTCACGCGATGCGATCGACAAGGCCGAAGACCGCGAGAAATTCAAGCAGGCGATGAGCAGCATCGGCCTTGGCAGTCCGCGCTCGGCGCTCGCGCACAGTATGGAAGAGGCATTGCAGCTGCAGGCGATGGTCGGCTTTCCGACCATCCTGCGGCCGTCGTTCACGCTCGGCGGCGCCGGCGGCGGCATTGCCTACAACCGCGAGGAATTCGTCGCCATCTGCGAACGCGGCTTTGAAGCGTCGCCCACCCACGAAGTACTGATCGAGGAATCGGTGATCGGGTGGAAGGAATTCGAGATGGAGGTGGTGCGCGACCACAACGACAACTGCATCATCGTGTGTGCAATCGAGAACGTCGACGCAATGGGCGTGCACACCGGCGATTCGATCACGGTGGCGCCGGCACAGACGCTGACTGACAAGGAATACCAGATCATGCGCGACGCGTCGATCGCGGTGCTGCGCGAGATCGGCGTCGATACCGGCGGCTCCAACGTGCAGTTCGCGATCGATCCGCGCGACGGACGCATGGTGGTGATTGAAATGAACCCGCGCGTGTCGCGCTCGAGTGCGCTGGCGTCGAAGGCGACCGGCTTTCCGATCGCGAAAATTGCCGCCAAGCTGGCGATCGGCTACACGCTGGACGAACTGCGCAACGAAATCACCGGCGGCGCGACGCCGGCGTCGTTCGAGCCGACGATCGACTACGTGGTGACCAAGATTCCGCGTTTCGCGTTCGAGAAATTCCCGCAGGCGGACGACCGCCTGACGACGCAGATGAAGTCGGTCGGCGAAGTGATGGCGATCGGGCGCACGTTCCAGGAATCGTTCCAGAAGGCATTGCGCGGACTGGAGACCGGCGTCGACGGCTGCGACGAACGGACCACCGACCGCGATGAGATCGAGAACGAACTGGGCGATGCCGGGCCGAAGCGCATCTGGTACGTGGCCGACGCGTTCCGTTGCGGCATGACACTCGATGAAGTCTACGAGCTGACGCATATCGATCACTGGTTTCTGGCGCAGATCGAGGACATCGTGCATCAGGAACAGGCGCTGCGCGGCACGTCGCTGGAGGCGCTCGACCGGCATGCGCTGCGCACGCTGAAGCGCAACGGTTTTTCCGACCGCCGCCTGGCGCGGCTGCTGGGCACCGATTCGCATCAGGTGCGCGCCCGGCGTCATGCGCTCGATGTGCGGCCGGTTTACAAGCGTGTCGATACCTGCGCCGCGGAGTTCGCGACCCGTACCGCGTACATGTATTCGACCTACGAGGACGAATGCGAGGCGCAGCCGACGCAGCGCCGGAAGATCATGGTGCTGGGCGGCGGGCCCAACCGCATCGGCCAGGGTATCGAGTTCGACTATTGCTGCGTGCACGCGGCACTGGCGCTGCGCGAAGACGGCTATGAGACCATCATGGTCAACTGCAATCCGGAGACCGTCTCGACCGATTACGACACATCGGACCGGCTTTATTTCGAGCCGCTGACGCTGGAAGACGTGCTGGAGATCGTCGCCGTCGAAAAGCCGGAAGGCGTCATCGTGCAGTTCGGTGGACAGACACCGCTGAAGCTGGCGCGCGACCTGGAGGCAAACGGCGTGCCGATCATCGGCACCACGCCGGACATGATCGACTGTGCCGAGGATCGCGAACGTTTCCAGCAGATGCTGCACCAGCTCAAACTGCGGCAGCCGGCCAACCGCACGGCGCGCGATCCCGAGCAGGCGTTGCGTCTGGCGGAGGAGATCGGTTATCCGCTGGTGGTGCGCCCGTCGTACGTGCTGGGCGGGCGGGCAATGGAGATCGTCTACGAAAAAAGCGATCTCGAGCGCTACATGCGCGAGGCGGTCAAGGTGTCGAACGATTCGCCGGTGCTGCTCGATCGTTTTTTGAACGATGCGATCGAGGTCGACGTCGATGCGGTATGCGACGGCGCGTCGGTCGTGATCGGCGGCATCATGGAGCATATCGAACAGGCCGGCGTGCATTCCGGTGATTCCGCCTGTTCGCTGCCGCCGTACAGCCTGCCGGCGGCGGTGCAGGACGATATCCGGCAGCAGACCGAGGCGATGGCGCGCGCGCTCAACGTCGTGGGGCTGATGAACGTGCAGTTCGCGATCCAGGGTGACACGATCTACGTGCTCGAAGTCAATCCGCGCGCGTCGCGCACCGTGCCGTTCGTTTCGAAGGCGACCGGCGTGCCGCTCGCGAAGGTCGCCGCGCGCTGCATGGCCGGCGTGACGCTGGCCGCGCAGGGGATTACCGACAGTGTGATTCCGCCGTACTGCGCGGTGAAGGAGGCGGTGTTTCCATTCATCCGCTTCCCGGGTGCCGATACCATCCTGGGACCCGAAATGAAGTCGACCGGTGAAGTGATGGGCGTCGGCCGCACGTTTGGCGAGGCCTTCATCAAATCGCAGCTCGCCGCGGGCGAAAAACTGCCGGCATCGGGAAAAATCTTCATCAGCGTGCGGGACGGCGACAAGGCGCGCACGGTCGATATCGCGCGCGGTTTTGCGCGGCTCGGTTTCACGTTGCTGGCGACGCGCGGCACCGCGGCGGCACTCATCGCCGCCGGCCTGCAGGTGACGCCGGTGAACAAGGTGGCGGAAGGCCGCCCGCACATCGTCGACATGATCAAGAACAGCGAGATCGCGCTGGTGGTCAATACCGTCGAGGAAAAGCGCACCGCGATTCGCGACTCCTATTCGATCCGCCGCGCGGCACTGCAGCAGCGGGTCGCGATTTATACTACACTGGCAGGTGCGCGGGCCGCATGCACCGGACTGGAGCAGAAGGCGGAACTCACCGCGTATGCGATCCAGCAGTTGCACAGGCGGCTGCCGGAAACGGTAAACTAGAAAAAGATCGCGCCGGCTGAGGCGGCGACAGGAGGAGATGCCGGTGTGCCGGCCTGCCCCGCGCACGGGTTGTTCTGAATCGGCGCCGGACACGAGGCTGTCCGGATTCATTGTTTTCTGCCCGCAAACCCATCACGTAAATAAATATTGGTAAGATAGGTTTGCACTCATCCCGCACCGGTTTGCGCCGGTGGGGGCGTTATTTTGCCCATTCGAGGATATGGAGAGTATGGCGAATATTCCATTGACCGTGACCGGCGCGGAAAGGCTGCGCGCCGAACTGCAGGAGCTGAAGACCGTTCAACGCCCGGCGATCATCGGCGCGATCGCCGAGGCGCGTGCGCACGGCGACCTTTCGGAAAACGCGGAATATCACGCCGCGAAGGAACGGCAGAGCTTCATCGAGGGCCGCATCATCGAGCTCGAGGGCAAGCTCAGCAATGCACAAATCATTGATCCGACCAGCATCGACGCTGACGGCCGCTGCGTGTTCGGTGCGACCGTCGAGCTGGAAGACGACAACGGGCAGGCGATGACCTACCAGATCGTCGGCGAAGATGAAGCCGACATCAAGGAGCGCAAGATTTCGATCAGTTCGCCGATGGCGCGCGCGCTGATCGGCAAGTATCCCGGCGACGTCGCCGAAGTGCAGGCGCCGGGCGGCGTACGCGAATACGAGATACTCGACGTCAAGTACATCTGATCGATGAGGAAGCTCGCGGATGCGCTGCATCCGGTCGCGGTGACATTATGGGTCGGCGCACTGTGGGCGATCGGCGGTATTGCGGCGCCCGTGCTGTTCAAGGGGCTTCCGGGGATACTGGCGGGCACGCTGGCCGGCCACCTGTTCACGCTGACCGCGTACGTCGGCATCGGCTGCGGCGTGTATCTGCTGCTGTTTCGTTTCGCGCGCTTCGGACTGCGCGCGTTCGGGCAGCTCTTTTTCTGGATCGTGCTGGTGATGCTGCTGCTGACGCTGGCCGGGCATTTCGGCATTCAGCCGATACTCGAACATCTGAAGGAACAGGCGCTGCCGCAGGACGTGATGCGCAGCGTGCTGCGCAACCGCTTCAGCGCCTGGCACGGCGTTTCGGGGACGCTTTACCTGATCCAGAGCGTGCTCGGGCTGACGCTGGTTTTGCTGCAGCGGCGGGCGCCGCACTGACGGCGGGACGGCGCGTACGCCGGGCGCTGCCGACGGCCGGCCGGGAAGGTGATCGGCGACGCGCCACGCGTTCATCTTGCGCCGCTTTGGTCTTCGTCCGTCCGGCGCGCGGTGACGGCTTCGTCTTCCGGTCCGGATTTTCCCGGTAGATGACGAGGATCTTTCCGATATGCTGCACCGGCTGCGCATCGAGCGCTTCACAGATTTTGGCAAGCAGTGTTTCGCGCTCGCTGCGTTGCACGGTGTGAGCGCGGATCTTGATCAGCTCGTGGCTGGTCAGTGCGCGGTCGGTTTCCTTCAGCACCGCGGCGGTGAGGCCGGCGGCACCGATCAGAACGACCGGATCGAGCGGATGGGCCGCGGCGCGCAGGCGGCGCCGTGCGGCTAACGTCAACATGGGACTACCCGGAAAAAGCGGCCAGTGTAATCGATGAAACGGACCAAAACCAGCCGGGCGTGGATGCGTGAGCATGTCACCGACAGCTACGTCAAGCGCGCCGTCGCCGAAGGCTACCGTTCGCGGGCCGCGTACAAGCTACTCGAAATTAACCGCCGTGATCACCTGTTGCACCGCGGTGCGACCGTCGTCGACCTGGGAGCGGCGCCCGGCGGCTGGTCGCAGGTGGCGGCGCGGGCGGTGGGGCGTGGCGGATGCGTGGTCGCGGTCGATGTGCTGGAGATGCCGGCGCTCGCCGGCGTGCGTTTCATTCGTGGCGATTTCCGTGACCCCGACTGCGTCGTGGAATTGACGCGGACGCTGGCGGATCGCGAAGTCGACCTTGTATTGAGCGACATGTCCCCCAACATCAGCGGTATAGCGGCAATCGATCAGGCACGCATTTGCGAGCTTGCCGCAGCGGCCTGTGAATTTGCCGGGAAATACCTGAAACCACAAGGTATTTTCGTAGTCAAAGTGTTTAATGGAGAGGGCTTTGAAGTATTCCGGGAAAGCATGCGCGAGGTATTCGAACAGGTTCATGTGCGCAAGCCGGGTGCATCCCGCGATCGCAGCCGCGAAGTCTATTTATTGGGGAAAAACAGACACTCGGGCACATTTGGTGGCCAGGACGCTAACAATGACGATTAGAATGAGTTTAAAATAAGGCTGTGGAGCCTGTCTGCTGTTTAAGGAGCAGCTTTGAACAATCTGATTAAAAATGTAGCGATCTGGCTGGTCATTGCGCTGGTGCTGATGACGGTGTTCAACCAGTTCAGTTCGCAGCATACGGTCCAGAAACAGATGGAGTATTCGCAGTTTCTGGACGCCGTGAAACAGGGCCAGATCAGCAAGGTGACGATTGAAGGCCACGTGCTGAAGGGCGTCAAGACCAATGGCGAGCACTTCAGCGTGTATTCGCCGTCCGACCCGTGGCTGGTGTCCGACCTGCTGAAGAGCGGCGTCACGATCGACGCCAAGCCGGAGCACGAGCCGTCGCTGCTGATGAACATCTTCGTGTCGTGGTTCCCGATGCTGCTGCTGATCGGCGTCTGGATATTCTTCATGCGCCAGATGCAGGGCGGCGGCCGCGGCGGTGCATTCTCGTTCGGCAAGAGCCGCGCACGCATGCTCGACGAATCGAACAACACGGTCACGTTCGCCGACGTCGCGGGCTGCGAGGAGGCGAAAGAGGAAGTTTCCGAGCTGGTCGAGTTTCTGCGCGATCCCGGGAAGTTCCAGAAGCTGGGCGGGCGCATTCCGCGCGGCGTGCTGATGGTCGGCAATCCGGGCACCGGCAAGACGCTGCTGGCGCGCGCGATCGCCGGCGAGGCGAAGGTGCCGTTCTTCAGCATTTCCGGTTCCGACTTCGTCGAAATGTTCGTCGGTGTCGGCGCCGCGCGTGTGCGCGACATGTTCGAGCAGGCGAAGAAGCACGCGCCGTGCATCGTGTTCATCGACGAAATCGACGCCGTCGGCCGCCAGCGCGGCGCCGGCCTCGGCGGCGGCAATGACGAGCGCGAGCAGACCTTGAACCAGTTGCTGGTCGAGATGGACGGCTTCGAAGGCACGTCCGGCGTGATCGTCATCGCCGCCACCAACCGCCCCGACGTGCTCGACCCGGCGCTGCTGCGGCCCGGCCGTTTCGACCGCCAGGTGGTGGTGCCGCTGCCCGATATCCGCGGGCGCGAGCAGATCCTGATCGTGCACATGCGCAAGGTGCCGATGGGCCCCGACGTGCGCGCCGATATCCTGGCGCGCGGCACCCCGGGCTTTTCGGGCGCCGACCTGGCGAACCTGGTGAACGAGGCGGCATTGTTCGCGGCCCGCGCCAACAAGCGGCTGGTCGATATGGACGACTTCGAGCGCGCGAAGGACAAGATCATCATGGGCGCCGAGCGCCGCTCGATCGTGATGCCGGAAGAAGAACGCAGGAATACCGCCTATCACGAATCCGGCCACGCGGTGACCGCGCGGCTGCTGCCGAAAACCGACCC
>JBDZVW010000491.1:0-1973 GCA_040255885.1 Betaproteobacteria bacterium | reverse complement strand
GCCGCGATGGCAGGATGCCGGAGCGGACACCGGCGAAGCCGATGGCTCAACGGGCCGCCGTCGCGGCCTGTCATCCATTTCGCGCTTGCTTTACTTGCACGCAGAAACCCGGATTCGGGCTTTCGCCGGAATGACAGGCAAATCCTGTTTCGCTGGCGACGTTGCGACCATTCTCTCTACGAGCGCCGATGCGTGCCTGGCGTAGCGTCGGCGTGAGTCTTCCACAATCGCCTCAATTGGCGTGCCGATCCGATTCCTGCACTCTCCGCGGCGGCCTCGACGCTGCTTCCGCTCGCCAGCGCCTGCCGCGCTAATGCGACGCGCAGGCGCGCGTGGTAGTCGTGCACCGACATGCCCGCTGAGTCGCGAAAACGTCGCGTCAATGTCCTTACGCTCATGTGGCCGAGCCCGGCCAGTTGCGCCAGCGTCCAGTCGCGCTGCGGTGCGCGTGCCAGGAGATCCTGCACCTGATGGACGCGCGCGTCCATGTGGTTGCGGCCTTCGAGCCAGGGCGACAGCGCAGGATCGTCGGGCGCGCGCCGCAGGTACACGACCATCTCCCGCGCGACTTCGACCGAAAGCCGCGGCGACGTCATCTGCGCGATCAGGTGCAACGCCAGGTCGATGCCGGCGGTGATGCCGGCGCTGGTGCAGATGTTTCCGTCCTCCACGAACACGCGGCTGTCCAGCACCTCGGCATGCGGCGCGATCCTGCGCAGCGCCGCGACCAGCGTGTGGTGGGTGGTGCAGCGCCGGCCTTCCAGCAGACCGGCGCGTGCGGCGATCAGCGCTCCCGAACACACGCAAGCCAGGCGCGGTAGCGGCGTGAGCCGCCGCAACCAGGAGGTGACCGCCCGGGTTCCGTGCGAATCGTGCGCGGCGGCGTCACCCGCCACGCCGCACACGACCAGCAGGGCGCCGGGCTCGACCCGCTCCGGCAAGGGTTCGACCCCGGACAAACCGGGACCGATCGAAGTGTCGACCATTTGGCCCGGCTCGATCGCCGCCGTCGTTCGCAGGCGAAAGCGTGCTCCGAAGCTGGCCGCTATGCGGAACGCCTCGGCCGCGCCGGCGAAATCCAGCAAGACCACGCCGGGCGCCAACACGAACCAGACGTCAGTCGTCGGCGAGCAAGGCATCGACGCTGCGGATGCGGGCAAAGCGTCCATCGAGCACCAGTTCCGTGCGCTGCTTGATCTCGTCCACATCGTAGCGGCGACCACTGGCGGCGTGGACCATCGGAAAGGTCAGCGTTGCCTCGGTCACGAAATCGACATCGAAGCCGAGGTCGGAAGCGACGCGCGTGGTGGTTTCGCAACACTGCTCGGTGCGGATTCCAATCACGACGACGCGACGAATGCCGCGATCGCGCAACCAGACTTCCAGGCCGGTGTCGGTAAACGCGTTGTGCACGCCCTTGCGGAAGGTCACCGCCACATTTTCCGGCATCCACTCAAGCGGCTGTACCAACCCCGCAGCAGGGCCGAACGGGCCATCATTGCTTTCCTGGTGCAGGATCTGCACCACCGGCCAGCCGCGTTCCGCGGCAGCGTGCAGCACCCGCAGCGTGGCGGCGCGGAAAGCCGGTACGTCATCGTCGCGCCAATATGGAGCGCGCAGGAAGGATTGCTGGATGTCGACGGCGAGCATCGCGGTATCGGCAGACATGGACAAATTCCATCGGATCGGGAGGCGTCATTGTGGGCAGCGGGAATGCCGCCGGCGAGCACCAACCCGGACCGCATGCGGACGGATTGGGCCATGCGCGCCGGCGCGGGGCAGCCGCGCTCCCGCTTTGCGCGTGGTCGCGGCGGCGCTATGGTGGCGACTTGGCTCCCGCGAGAATCGGACCATGGCGCTGACGCCGCCGTTCAACCTGCAACGCTGGATCGATGAACACCGCCATCTGCTGAAACCGCCGGTCGGCAACAAGTGCATCGTCGACGGCGACTTCATCATCATGATCGTGGGCG
>JBDZVW010000135.1:0-7387 GCA_040255885.1 Betaproteobacteria bacterium | reverse complement strand
CGCCGACGGTCGATTTCGACGAGCATCGCCTGCTGATCGAAACCGCGGTGAAGCACGTCGCGGGACGGGTGCCGGTGATCGCCGGCACCGGTGCCAATTCGACGCGGGAGGCGATCGAGCTATCCGAATACGCGAAGCAGGCCGGCGCCGACATGAGTCTGTCGGTGGTGCCGTATTACAACAAGCCGACCCAGGAAGGCCTGTACCGCCATTTCCGCGCAATCGCCGAAGCGGTCGACATTCCGCAGCTGCTCTACAACGTGCCGGGACGGACGGTCGCCGATATCCAGAACGATACGGTGCTGCGGTTGTCCGAGATTCCGAATATCGTCGGCATCAAGGACGCGACGGCGAATCTGCAGCGCGGCGCGGATCTGCTGCGAAGCGTGCCGCGGGATTTCGCGGTCTACAGCGGTGACGACGGTACCGGCCTGGCGCTGATGCTGATGGGCGGGCAGGGCGTGATTTCGGTGACGGCGAATGTCGCGCCGCAGCTGATGCATGAAATGTGCACGCAGGCGGTGGCCGGAAATGCCGCGGCGGCGCGCGCGATCAACGACCGGCTGATGGGACTGCATCGCAGCCTGTTCGTGGAAGCGAATCCGATCCCGGTCAAATGGGCGGTCCAGCAGCTGGGGCTGGTGGGGCCGGGCATCCGGTTGCCGCTGACACCGTTGTCGCCGCACTGTCATGAGGCGGTTCGCGGTGCGATGCGCGAGGCCGGGCTGCCGATCAAGAGTTCAAGCGAGGGTTCTTTGCATGCGGTCAATTAAGCTATCCGGATTCATCCTGGCGATCATCGCGTTGGTCGCCCTGGGCGGCTGCAGCAGTCTGCGGCAGATGACGCAGGGACAGAAAATCGATTACAAGTCCGCCACCGAGCTGCCGTCACTCGAAGTTCCGCCCGATCTGGCGACGCCGACAACCGACAATCACTACATGGTTCCGGATACCGGCGGAATCGGCAGTGCGACCTATTCGGCCTACAGCCGTGAACGGCAGGGGACACAGCCCACCGCCAGCAGCGAAGTCCTGCCGACGGAAGCCAACGCCCATATCGAACGCGACGGTGATCAGCGCTGGCTGGTGGTGAAGGAAACGCCGGACAAGGTATGGCCGGTCGTGAAGCAGTTCTGGATGGAGAACGGTTTCGTGCTGAAGGTCGATGATCCCGCTGCCGGCGTGATGGAGACCGACTGGGCGGAAAACCGCGCCAACATTCCGCAGGGAATGGTCCGCAATTTTCTCAGCAAGGCATTCGACAGCCTGTATTCCACGTCGACGCGCGACAAGTTCCGGACGCGGCTGGAACGCGGCGTCAAGCCCGGGACCACCGACGTCTACATCAGTCATACCGGCATGCAGGAGGTCTTCACCAACGAGGACCAGAGTACCACTGCGTGGGAGCCGCGCAAGCCGGACCCCGGCCTGGTCGCGATCATGCTGCAAAAGATGCTGGTGCGCTTCGGGGTTTCGCAAGAGCGCGCGAAAGCCGAAATCACGGAAGCGGGCGCGCAACCGGAAAAACCGCACGCACAGCTCGCCCAGGGCAATGATGGCGCCAGCGTGCTGACGGTGGATGATCCGTTCGACCGTGCGTGGCGGCGCGTCGGCCTGGCGCTTGACCGCACCGGCTTCACGGTCGAGGACCGCGACCGTTCGAAAGGGATTTATTACGTGCGCTATGTCGATCCCGATACCGAAACGCACAGCGGCGGGTTCCTGTCGAAGCTCGAATTCTGGAAAAGCAGTACGCCGCAACCGAAGGCCCAGTATCAGATCATCGTCACCGATTTGAACAATGGCAACAGCCGTGTCGAGGTGGTTGACAAGAGCGGCAAGGCGGATGATTCGTCGACCAGTGCGAAGATATTGAAGCTGCTGTATGAGCACCTTAGATGATGTGAGGAGTGAGGAGAAAGGGGTGAGGCGTAGAAGCATCGAGCCGGTTGATCTGATGTGCGTGATGCACTTCGCACGGCTTGCTTTTCGCCGTTTACTCCTCACTCCTCACGCCTCATTCCTCACGCCGCACCCGTGATGCGTTTTGCGTCACTGGGCAGCGGCAGCGAGGGCAACGCGCTCGTCGTCGAGTGCGGAAAAACCCGTGTTCTGCTGGACTGCGGATTCGGGCCGCGGGAATTGAGGCTGCGTCTCGCGCGCCTGAACCTGGTGCCGGAGAATCTCGATGCGGTGCTGATCACGCACGAGCACAATGACCACATCGGCGGCGCGCCTGCCGTGACGCGCCGCTTCGGTCTTCCGGTGCGGCTGTCGTACGGCACGCTGTGCGGTGCCACCCGGGGATTCGCCGACGGCACCGACGTCGGCGTGATCGACAGCCATCAGCCGTTCGCCATCGGCGATCTGGAAATCCGGCCGTTCCCGGTGCCGCACGATGCACGCGAGCCGACGCATTTCGTGTTCAGCGATGGCACACACCGTCTCGGCGTGCTGACCGATGCCGGGTCCGTCACGCCCCACATGCTCGAAATGCTGTCCGCACTCGATGCGCTGGTGCTCGAGTGCAATCACGATTCCGACATGCTCGCGAACGGCCGCTATCCGCAACCGCTCAAGACACGCATCGCGGGGCGCCTCGGCCATCTGTCGAATGCTATTGCCGCCGAACTGCTGGCAGGTATTGCCGGTGATCGTTTGCAGCACATCATCGCCGCGCATCTGTCGCGCGAAAACAATACGCCAGAACTGGCGCAGTGCGCGCTGGCCGGCGCGCTCGGCTGCGCGGCCGACTGGATCGGCGTCGCGACGCAGGATGCCGGCTTCGGCTGGCGGCAGATCGCGTAGCACGCTGCGCCTGTCGCACCGTTCCGTCGACGGGCCGGTCGGGTGCGACGCAAGCCGACGTTTCGTCCGCCCATATCGGTCAGATCTTTCAGCCTGACTCGCACCGCCCGAAGCTGCACCAGGCGCCGGAGTGAACCGGCTGCGTTCCGTCCCATTTTCCCGCGCGGGTTGATTCGCCGGCACATCTGTGTTGCCATGTACCGCTGCTTCAATCAAAAGAACGGGAGAACATGACATTGGACTGGGCGACATTGACCGAATCAGCGGGTAATTTCTACAGCGAGTGGGCCGGCGTTGCACACGTTTTTTTGATCATATTCGCGGTGCTGGTGATCAACGCGATTCTGCACCGGGTGATCGCGGTGCTGGCCGCGCACGCCCAGGCGGAGCATCACGTGTGGCGCGACGGACTGCTGGGCTCGATCGAGCTGCCGCTGCAGGGCATGGTGTGGATCATCGGCCTGTCGATTGCGGTTCGCATATTGGCACGCAACAACGAGCTGTCGTTGTTGTCGAGCGTTTTTCCGCCGACGCGCGACGTGGCGGTGATTGCGATCGTGACCTGGTTCCTGCTGCGTGTCGTGGGGCGCGTGGAACGCAACCTGCGGCTGCGCGCCCAGGGTATGGGGCGCGAGCTCGACCCCACCGCCAGCGATGCGATCGGCAAGCTGGTGCGGGCGTCGATTGTGATTACCGCGCTGCTGGTGGTGATGCAGACACTCGGCTTTTCTATCGCCGGCATACTGGCATTCGGCGGCATGGGCGGCATCGCGGTCGGTTTCGCGGCGCAAAGCCTGGTGGCAAACCTGCTCGGCGGCCTGACGGTATTCGCCAGCCGTCCGTTCAAGGTCGGGGAGTACATCATCCTGCCGGGCACTGAACTGATGGGCGGCGTCGAGCACATCGGCTGGCGCGCGACGCGCGTGATCGGATTCGACCGCAAGCCGTTCTATGTGCCCAATGCGACGTTCAACACCACGACGGTGATCAATCATTCGCGCATGACCAATCGGCGCATCATGGAAACCGTGCACGTGCGCTACCGTGACATGGAGAAGATTCCGGCGATCGTTGCCGAGGCGAACGAAATGCTCGACCGCCATCCCGGGATCGAGCACGATTTTTTCATTCTGCGTTTCGACAGTTGCGGCGACTTTGCGCTCAAGCTGCTGCTGTACGCATTTACGGTGAGCACCGACTACACCGATTACATGTGCGTCAAGGAAGACATTCTGCTCAAGATCGCGGCGATCGTGCGCAAGCACGATGCGGAGCTCGCCGTTCCGGTTTCGAACGTCTATATGCCGGAGGGCATCCGCTTCAAGACCGAACCGCATCAAGCGCCCGCCGAGCCCTTCGCGGCGGGGCTGGTCGAGCGTCCACAAGGGGTTTGACGCGCGCATCGCGGGCGGGAAGCGCCGGCAGGCTGCGGTCGGGGCGATTGATACCGCCGCAGTCTACGGCGCCAGCCCCAGTGTGGTGGCGGCAAATCCGGGCTCCGAAGCTTCCCGGATGGCGGAGAAACGATCGATCAGCGGCCGCGCGCCGGCGGGATCGTTCACCGCATGGCGCGCACGCGGCTGATCGCAGTGAAAACGATGCACATAGGAATGGTCGTCGGCGATCACGAATGCATCCTGTGCGCGCACGGCATGCGGCAGCACCCGGCAAATCTCGATGCGGTGGCTGAACTGACGCGCGAGTGACGCAAATCGCGGGAGATCGCGCGCGATGTCGTTACAGTCATGCAGCGCGATCAGGACGCGGGGCCCGGTGGCGTTTTGCAGCAACGCCGCCAGCAACGCACAGCGCTGCCGCGTATTGTAATCGGGGCTCAGACGGCGGTCGAAAACGCGCAGCGTGTGCCGTGCGGCCGCAATCATCTCGTCGATTGCGGCTTCGCGGTCGCTGTGCGATTCGATCAGCTGCACGTCAGAGGATGGCGTCATCGTCAGCGCTCGGCTGCTCGCCGAGCCCGAGATAGCCGGCGCAATACCATTGATGGGCGAGCTCGCATGCAGTGCCGGCCAGCGCGCTGCCGCGCGGCAGCGCGCGGCGGTCGGCGAGCCGCTGCAATGTGCGTGCGGCGGCCCCGCGTAGCGCGTGCGCTTCGCCGTTGATGAAGACCGCGCCGTTGCCATGGAGCATTTGCGACTTGAGGGCCAAGTGCACGCCGTGGCGCCGTGCCGCGCGCGCAAATGCCGCCGGCGCGAGCGGTCGCGATGGCGGTTCAAAGAAAACATTCGCCTTCGGTTCGGTGAGATGGCAGCCGAGAAAACGCGCCACATCGTCCCTGTTCCAGCGTATGCGTGCCAGCATTGCCGCGGTTTGACGCAGCATCGGGGCGCCGATGTGCGCCGGCCGGCGCTGAACTTTCAGATCCGGATCGGCGTAGCGGCCATCGAGCGCGAGCGTGTCCTGCAGGAATTCGAGAAAGCGCGTCGCGAGTTCCCGGGCGTCCGGCGCGCGAAAGCCGATCGAGCAGGTAATGCATTCGTCGACCGCGATACCATTGTGCGCGACGTGTGGCGGCAGGTACAGCATGTCGCCCGGCTCCAGCAGCGAACTGTCGTCGGGCCGGAAATCGCGCAAAATCTTCAACGGTGCGCCGTCAACCAGTGCCAGATCGGTCTGCGCGCCCGTTTCCCAGCGGCGTTGTCCTGCACCCTGCAGCAAGAACACATCGTAGCTGTCGAAGTGCGGGCCGACGCCGCCACCCGGTGCCGCGTAGCTCACCATCACGTCGTCGAGCCGGGCATACGGTATGAACGCGAATCTCATCAGCAGCGCGTGCGCAGCCGGCAGATGATGATTGACGCCCTGCACCAGCAGTGTCCAGTTGCGCCGGGGCAATGCCCCGAGCGCGCGCCTGGTGAACGGGCCGTGGTGAACCTGCAGCTGCCGTCCGCGACGCAGCACGATGCGCGATTCGACGTCGTCGCGGCGTGCCAGTTCGAACAGCGCGTCGCGCGTGATGGCGGCCGGCGGTGCCATTGCCTGGCGCACCAGCAGCGGTTTCTTCTGCCAGTGCTGCCGCAGGAACCGGTTGACGTCGAGGCCGCCGAGCAGACGCTTGTTCATGGCGCGGAATTATAACGTGCCATTCGCCACATTCCTCTTTTTCCACCTCGGACCTCTGGTAGAATCGGACCATACGAGAGGATCGATCGATGCGGCTCGTGCGAGTGTGAGAGTGCTTATGCTGCAAGCTGGACAACAGGCTCCTGAATTCGATTTGCCGGATGCCGACATGAAGGCGGTCAGGCTGTGCAAACTCAAGAACCGGCACAATGTGGTGCTGTACTTCTATCCGAAGGACGATACGCCCGGTTGCACCATCGAGGCGATCGATTTCAGCGATTTCGAAGATGAATTCAACCAGCTCGGCACCGTCGTGCTGGGCGTTTCGATGGACGATTGCCTCAGTCACGAGGCGTTTCGCGACAAGCACGGCTTGTCCGTGCGGCTGCTGTCCGATGCCGACGGCGAGGTATGCCGGCGTTATGGCGTGCTGCAGGAACGCGAACTGGAAGGCCGCCGCAAGCTCGGCATCGTGCGTTCCACGTTCGTGATCGACAGGAAGGGCGTGCTGCGGCACGCGCTGTATGGCGTCACGGCGCGTGGTCATGCGCAGGAAGTTCTCGGTCTGGTACGGGAGATCGTTGATGCAGATAGCAAATGACACCGTGGTAACGCTGCGCTATCGGCTGTTCGATGCCGACGGCGCGTTGCTTGAAGAGGGCGATGCACCGCTGGAGTATCTGCACGGCGGCTATCAGGGAATTTTTCCACGCATCGAGGATGCGCTGCGCGGCAAATCGGTCGGTGACGCGTGTGACGTGACGCTGGAACCGGCGGACGCGTTCGGCGAATATGATGCCGGGCTGGTCCATGTCGAGCCGCGCAGCAAGTTCCCCGCCGATGTCAACGTCGGCATGCAGTTCGAGGGTGAAAGCGACGAATCGGGCGACGTCGTGATCTATTCCGTCACGGACGTCGCCGATGATTCCGTCGTGGTGGACGGCAATCATCCGTTCTCCGGGCAACGGCTGCGCTTCTCATGCACGGTGGCGGATGTGCGGGCGGCGACCCGCGAGGAGATCGAGCATGGCCATGTGCACGGCGCGCACGGCCATTCGCATTAACGGGATTGGTGATTCGGGATTAGGGATTTGAGATTGGGAGAAGCTCCGGTGTCATGCGCCGTTCTGCCCGCTCTGCGCCAACCCGACCTACGTCCATTCTTCGGTCGTCAATCGCCGTTCGCTTCTCGCTTCAGCCGGTAAATCCATTCCAGCGCATCGCGCGGCGTCAGCGTATCGGGGTCGAGGTCGCGCAGTTGTGCGACCAGCGGGTGCGTTTCCGGCGGCTCGGGCACGTCCGGCACCGTTGGGGAAAACAGGTCGCCCTGCGGATCGCGTGCCGCGCCTTCTTCCTCGAGGTGAACCAGGTATTTGCGCGCGGCGCGGATCACTGCCGGCGGAATGCCGGCGAGGCTCGCCACCTGCAGGCCGTAGCTCTGGCTCGCCGGCCCGTCCTCGACGCTGTGCAGAAACACGATACGGTCCTTGTGCTCGAC
>JBDZVW010000134.1:0-7388 GCA_040255885.1 Betaproteobacteria bacterium | reverse complement strand
GTACTTTACTGGGGCTTCTGCCGTGGCGCACATTGAAGCTTCCGCAATTGAAGGACGGCAGCGGCGCACCATTGTGGTACGCACTGTCGGACCGGTTTCACGCCGGCGGCAGCGAGGACATCAATAGCGGCGTCGACGGCGACCTCATCATCCGAACTGCTGCCGGAACATCCGACAACGCGGTGGCAGTAATTTTTGCACCCGGATTTCCCCTGCCGAATCAGCCGCGGCCCATGGCCGCATTCGGCAACACCGGCTTCTGGGAAACTTATTGCAATTATCTGGAAAGCCCCACACCGCCTGCGCCGCATTGCCCTCATTCCGGCAATCCTCCGACCGAGTTTATCTCCGGCACCACGGGTGGCAATGATAATCTGCTCGCAATCCGCTCAAGCGACCTGCTGCCGATCGTCGAGAAAAGACTCACGGCTGAACTGCGCGGCAGCGCCACGCCGGCATCGGGGTTCGGCCTGCTCGCGTATCGCAAGCGGCACGGCCATTATCCGTCTCCGGTCGACAGCATGGGCCATGCGGCTGCCTCGGGGCTGCTGCAGATGGATGAAACGGAAGCGCAGAATACGATCGCGCTGCCGCATGAAATACTGAAGGCCGTCAACCGAAACAACTGGCTCGGCGTGATGCATTATGGCGTCGTCCAGTCCGATGCCGCCGGGCATCCCACGGCAATAAGGCTGGTAATCGGGAACACCACGATGCGCTGTAATGTCAGGGGGCTGTGTACCTCAACACATTGAACCGCCACCCATTCGACCGCCCGCTTGCACACTGGCGACTGAGCAAAAATCTGCCGGTCGTTCGGCCGATCCGATACTTTGGAAATGCCGGATCAAACGAATCTGGCACGGCCGCAACAACGCGAATCTTGCGCTTTCAGTAAAAAAACGTCCGCGCCGCCTCCAGCCGCCGCGCGAAATAGGGATTGCTGAGACGGGTGATCTCGATCTTGCCGTTGCTGCTGGGCGCATGAATGAATTTGCCCTTGCCGATGTAAATGCCGACGTGCGAGAACGGCCGATGCAGCGTGTTGAAAAACACCAGATCGCCCGGAATCATCTGGCTGACATCGATCTTGCGGCCGAGCCTGGCGATCGCGCGGGCGTTGTGCGGCAGGTCGATATCGACCGCCTTGCGATAGATGTAGCTGACCATGCCGCTGCAATCGAGGCCGCTCGACGGATTCGAGCCGCCGAAGCGGTAATCGACGCCGAGCAATCCCATCGCGTACATCACGACCGCACTGCCCTTCTTCAGCGCCTGCGGCGAAGCCTGACGCCCGGCTATGGACGGCCCCTGTGCCGGCACTTCCCGGTGCGGCGCCGTGGCACACCCGCCAAGAACCAGCAGGACGACCACGGTGGCCACGATCCAGGGTGTCGTCAGTGGAAATTTCCGTCGCATGTGAGGGGAATTTTAGCCATAGATCGTTCGGGATAAAAGCCGTCGGGATTCGAAACCCGACCCGAATGCCGATTATCCGATTCCCGGTTGCACCATTCTGCGGGTGTGGAAATTAAACCGCGGATGCTGTCAGACAGAACGCTTGCAATCCGGCAGCGAGCACCGTAATCTCTTGCCGATGCTTGAGGCATATCGTCTTGCGATACGCCGCTCCGAGCGCAATAATGGTCGATCCCGCCGGCACGCGCCGACGCTGGCTTACGGCCGGGAAATGGCTTTTTAAAGTGTCTTTTTACAGGAGGAATTCGACAATGGTCCGAAAATTCTGCTATGCGCTGCTCGCCGGATTGTGCGCCGGTGCGCTGACGTTGACGACGGCTCAGGCCGCTCCGATCCAGATCAAGTTTCCGTACAAGGTGGCCGCCAACACGCTGCGCGGGAAAGGCATCGTCAAGTTTGGCGAATTAATGAAGCAGGCGACCGACGGCAAGTACGAAGTGGTTCCGTATCCGAACGGTTCACTGTATGGCGGAAGCGGCGCCGCCAACGCGGTGCAGCTCGGCATCGTGCAGATGACCAACGAGCCGAACAGTGCTTTCGCCGGCTACACCAAGCTGCTCAACCTCTCGTCAGTGCCGTTCGCATGGCCCACACCCCAGCAATTTAAAAAATTCATGGACGGTGCCAGCGGCCAGGCGCTGCTGGACACGCTGTCCACCCGCGGCTTTGAAGGACTGGCGCTGATGGACGAAGGCCCGATGATCATCGCAATGAAAAAACAGATGATCAAGCGTCCGGCTGACCTCAAGGGCAAAAAAATACGCACCTCCGGCCATCAGATCATAATCGACGCGTTGAAGACGATGGGTGCATCGACGGTCAAGATTTCGTTTCCGGAAGTCTATTCGGCGCTGCAGCAGGGCGTGATCGACGGCGTATACACCACGTTCGATGCCTACACCACGGCCAAGATGTACGAAGTGGCGCCCTATGTCATGCTGTTTCCGGCGCACGGAATGTACGTCTGGGTCGCGAACAAGGCATGGTTCCAACAGCAGCCGAAAGCCGTGCAGGACGACATCCGCAAGTTCTCGCGGCAGCGGGCGGACGACTACTTTGACGACGTCTGGGGTGACCTCAAGCGATACGCCAGCGTGTTGAAACAGCACGGCGGCGAGCTGTACCAGCCGGATCAGCAGTCGGTGCAGGCTTTCCGCAAGGCGATCCAGCCGGTCTATGCGCGCCTCAAGAAGCAATACGGCGCCAATGTGATCGACGCCATACTCGCCGGCAAGCCGCTCAGTGTTGGAGATCTGACCGCATCCCGGTAATAACCAGCGACATCGGCCTGGTGCGTCGCGCCGTGCAATCCGCGCCACCAGGCCGTTTTTTGTATCCGTTTGCCGAACGCCGGCAAGGCGTGAGGGGGTAGCACATGAGCGAGGCCGACACACCCATTCAGCAAAACGCCGGCAACAAGATCCGCGGATTTGTTGCCTGGCTCTCCAAAGCGGAGATGAGCATTGTCGTTTTCATCCTGATTCTGACGGTGTGCACCTCCATCTACACGATCGTCAGCCGCAATTCCGGACATTCCACCGAAGAATGGGTGCTCAAGGGCCCGGAACTCGCGCTGGTGTGGATGACGTTTCTCGGCACCGCGGCACTCATTACGTGGGATGACCATGTAACCGCCGATTTCGTTCTGCTGCGCATGCCACCGGTGATGCGACGCGTGGTCGAATTCATTTTCGGGCTGGCGATGCTGGCGGTGGCAATCTACGTTCTGATCGGCAGCATCAACGTCGTGGAACAGAGTGCCGCGGGCGGTGGAAAGATTTACGAATTCTTTTATATACCGATCCAGTACGGACAGGGCATCCTGCCGGTGGGCGCCGCGTTGTGGATTGTCCATATCCTGGCGAAACTGGTCGAAATCGCGTGCGGAGGCACACCGCAGCCGCGCGATCGTTCGGCGAAACCGGAAGCGGATTGATCATGCTGGTCGCACTGCCATTCATCATTCTGTTCGCGCTGATCGTGATCGGCATGCCGATCGCGTTTGCGCTGCTCGCCGCCAGCATCGTCACGCTGCAGGTCATGGGCGTTCCGCCGCTGGCGCTGGTGCCGACGCTGCTGTACGAGAGCGTGCAGAGTTTCACGCTGCTGGCGATTCCGTTCTTCGTGCTGACCGCCGAAATCATTTCCAGCGGCGAGCTGATCGACCGCATCTTCGACGTGGCACGCGGCTGGTTCGGGCGCTTGCCCGGCGGCATGGGCACGGTGACCACCGTTGCGTGCGCGATCTTCGGCGGCATTCAGGGCTCCAGCGCCGCTGACGCCGCGGCGATCGGCCGGATCGGTACACAAGGCATGGTCCGCGAAGGGTGGGACCTCGGTTTCTCCGGCGCATTGATCGCCTCGGCCGGCTCGCTCGCGATCCTGATCCCGCCGTCGATCGCGATGCTGATCTACGCGTCACTCACGGATGCGTCGGTCGGACGGCTGTTCTTCGCCGGCGTGATTCCGGGGATCATCCTGGTCGGCATGTTCGTATTCTATCTCGCGTTCGCAGCGAAAAAGCTCAACCTCGCACCCGAGCACGTCCGCCGCTACACGTTCGCCGAAAAACTGGCGTTTACGCGCCGCGCCGGCGGCATCCTGCTGCTGCCCGTGATCGTGCTCTACGGCTTCTACACCGGCCTGCTCACCGCAACCGAAATCGGCACCATCACCACCGTCTATTCGCTGTTCCTGGCGCTGTTCATTCACCGCACGCTGAAAGTAAGGGACCTATGGGGCGTTTTCGAGCGTAGCGCCATCACCAGCATCAAGATATTCATCATCATCGCCGCCGCTATCCTGTTCGCCAAGGTGCTCACCTTCCTGCAGGTGCCGAACCACATCGTCTCGATGGTGAACAGCTCGCATCTATCCGGATATGAGTTCATGATGGTGGTCAGCGGCATCATGTTCGTCCTCGGCATGTTCATGGAAGGCGTCGCGCTCAACGTGCTGACGACGCCGATTTTCGCACCGATCGCGCACTCGCTCGGTATCGATCTGATCCACTACGGCATCATCGTCGTCCTCAACATCGAGATCGCGCTGGTGACGCCGCCGGTCGGCCTCAACCTGTTCGTCATGTCCAGCGTCACCGACATCAGTCTCAGCGAGCTTTACCGCAAGATATGGCCGTTTGTCGTGCTGCTGATCGCGGCGCTGCTGCTGTTCATCTTCATTCCGCAGTTGTCATTGATACTGCCGAACCTGCTGCTCGGCAAATAAGAGGGGCGCCGGATTGCGTGCCGCAGAGGCGGCCTGCAACCGGCGCATAACGGCTTTGCGGACCAGGTTGTCCGAAGGGCGCGGTCCGGTATGGGCAGCGAATTCCGAATCAGTCTGGCTGCGGGGCCGCGTTCCGGGCATCACGCATCGTGCAGGCGCTTCGCCGCATACGTCCGCACGCTTTCAAGAAACGCTTCCAGTGTCGCGGAGCGCGGCCCCTTGCGATAGACCACGCCGGTTTCCAGCGTCGCCGCGGCAGCGGCACCCGTCAGCGGCCGGAACACCGCGCCCGGCGTCTTCAGCGCACTCACCGAGCGCGGCACCAGCGACACGCCGATGCCGCCGGCAACCATCACCACGATGTTCTGCAGCCGTTCGGATTCCTGCACCACTCGCGGCACGAAGCCGGACGCGCGGCACAGCGTGACGATCGCGCTGTGCAGTCCCGGGTGCGTGTGGTGTTCGAACATCACGAACGGCTCGTCCGCGAGTGCGGCAACCTCGATGCGCCGCTTGCGCGCGAGACGGTGCGTCTGCGGCAATACCGCGAGGAACGGCTCACGCACCACCAGCTCGCATTCCAGTGCGCGATGGCGCAGCGGCAGCCGCACGAAGCCGGCATCGACCTCCCCTTCGCGCAGCGCCGCCAGCTGCTCGACGCTGGTCATCTGCGCCAGCGTGATCGCCACCCGCGGATGGCGCTTGCGGAACGCATTGAGCACGCTCGACACCAGTCCGTGATCGAGCGAGCCGACGAACGACAGCGCCAGCCGCTGCACTTCGCCGCGCGCCGCGCTGCGCGCGGCATGGATCGCACGCTCGGTGCGCGCCAGCACCGCGCGTGCTTCCAGCAGCAGCGCACGGCCGCCCTCGGTCAGCTCGACGTGCTGCGTCGAGCGCCGGAACAGGCGCACCCCCAGCTCGTCCTCCAGCGCCCGGATCTGCTGGCTGAGCGGCGGCTGCGAAACATGCAGCCGCGCCGCCGCGCGCCCGAAGTGCAGTTCCTCGGCAACCGCGACGAAATAGCGCAGGTGGCGCAGTTCCATTCAATCAGCCGGGACGAGCCGGCATTGCCACGCGGCGGTTGCTCTGGTCTCGCCCCCCTTTGAAAAAGGGGGGTTGGGGGGATTTGCGGCAATTGCGCTGTGGACAGGCCGCAAATCCCCCTCAATCCCCCTTTGACAAAGGGGGAAGTATTCGTCGCGTACCGATACTCCATTTTGAACAAATACGAATCGGGGAATTTGGATAAATCCCGCGGAGAACCGCCGCACGTCAAATATTTGCAGGGTCTTCATTAATACGCAAAACGAATCAAAGTCGCCAGTAAACAGTATTGGCAGGCCGGTGGTCAAGCGCGCTATGCTTATGGTTTTCTGATTGAGTGATCAGCAGTTTCGTGGAAATTCATCTCGCCGCGGCGACCCTGCCGCGCAGGGCGTACCGCCCGGCCCCGCGTCCGATCATCGCGATGATCGGCTTCTTCGGCTTCATGAACGTGTACTCGGTGCAGTCGGTGCTGCCGCTGCTGATGCACGAATTCAATGCATCGGTGCTGCAGGTCGGCGCCACCGTCGGCGCGACGGTGCTGGCGATCGCGCTGCTTTCTCCATTCATCGGCATGATTTCGGATGCCGTCGGCCGCAAGGGACTGCTGTGCGGCGCATTCGTCGCGCTGTCGGTGCCGACCGCATTGATCGCGTTCTCGCAAACGCTCGACCAGGTCGTACTGTGGCGCTTCGTGCAGGGGCTGCTGATTCCCGGCGTGTCGGTCGTCATCATGGCCTATATCGGCGAAGAATTCCGTGGCGAACAGCTGGCGCGGATGATGTCGGCGCTGATCTCGGGCGCGGTGCTGGGCGGTTTCAGCGGACGCTTCATCACCGGCCACGTCGGGGAATTTCTCGGCTGGCGCGGCGCGTTCGAGGTGCTCGCGGCATTGAATCTGGCGGGTGCGCTCGCCGCGTACTGGCTGCTTCCGACGCCGCGTCACTTCCGGCCGCAGCGCAACATCGGCCGCACACTGTCGACACTGTTCCAGCACATGCGCAATCCGGGGCTGATCGGCGCGGCGGCAGTGGCCTTCTGCGTACTGTTCGCGCTGGTCGGCGTCTTCACCTACATCAACTTTCCGCTGGCGGCCGAGCCTTACAACCTGAGTTCGGCGGCGCTCGCCAATCTGTTCTGCGTCTATCTGCTCGGCGTCGTCATCACGCCGCTCGCCGGCAGGCTGATTCCGCACTTCGGCTACCGCAAGTCGCTGGTGATCGCAGTGCTGTGCGCGGCCTGCGGCATTCTGCTGACGCTGGCGCCCGCGCTGCCGGTGATCATCGCCGGGCTCGCGATCTGTGCCTGCGGCACCTTCATGGCGCAGGCCACTGCTGCCAGCTTCATGGCGTCCAGCGTCACCGAAGCACGCTCGCTCGCTTCCGGCCTCTACAATCTCACCTATTATTGCGGCGCCGCTGCCGGCGCCTGGCTGACCGGCATCGCCTACACGGCCGCCGGCTGGCCCGGCGCGGTGGCATCGGTATGCGCGGTGCAATGCGTCGCAGTGACGGCGGCATGGTTCGGCTGGAAACGGATCAAATGAATGGGCTGCCACCGCAACCGGGCGGATTGCGGTGGCAGCCGGGCGTTACGCGATGAACGCAACCGGAACCGGATCCTTGCCCAGCGCG
>JBDZVW010000133.1:0-7398 GCA_040255885.1 Betaproteobacteria bacterium | reverse complement strand
TTCGATGAAGTAAAACACGTACGCCGGCCCGCTGCCCGAAATCGCGGTCACCGCATCCATCTGTTCCTCGCTCGCGAGCCACAGCGTGGTGCCGGCCGCGCCCAGCACGCGCTCGGCAAGCGCCTTGTCATCGGCACTGGCGTCGGGCGCCGCGAACAGCGCCGACAGGCCGCTGGCGACCAGTGCCGGCGTGTTTGGCATCGCCCGTACCAGCCTGGTGTGTCCACCGAGCCAGCGTGCGAGATCACGCAGCCGGATGCCGGCGGCGATCGTGATCACCAGCTGGCCGGAGATCAGCGGCTGCAGCGCGCGGGCGGTGTCGCGCATCTGTTGCGGCTTGATCGCGAGCACGACGCATCCGGCAGCGGCAACGGCGTTGCCAAGTGTCTCGTGCACGCCGATGCCGAAGGTCCGTTCGACACGGGCGCGGGCGTCCGCCGATACGTCGACCACCTGCAGCTGGCCGGCGGCAAAGCCGTTGTTCAGCAGGCCGCCGATCAATGCGCTCGCCATATTGCCGCCGCCGATGAAAGTGATGTTCATTCAAGTCTTACCACAGAGGCACAGAGAATCTGATTATTGATATGTGGCGCTTCATAAAGTAAAGCCACTACCGTCTGCGAATGATAAAGCAGAAAAAACCTCTGTGTCTCTGTGCCTCTGTGGTTCAGGATTTTATTCTTTCGCCGAAAATCGCCGATCCAACCCGCACCAGCGTCGCGCCCTCGGCGATCGCCGCTTCGAGATCGTCCGACATGCCCATCGACAAGGTGTCGAGCGCGATGCCGGAAGCCGTGATTTTTTCCTTCAATTCGCGCACGCGGGCGAACTGCCGGCGCTGTTCCAGCGGGTCGGCGGTCGGCCGCGGGATCGCCATCAATCCGCGCAGCCGCAGCCGCGGCAGGCCGGCGACCAGACGCGCGAGCGCGGGAGCCGCGGCGGGATCGATGCCGCTTTTCGTCGTCTCGCCGCTCACGTTGATCTGCAGGCAGACGTCAAGCGCAGGCATCGCGGCCGGCCGCGCGGCGGCCAGCCGTTCGGCGATGCGCGCACGGTCGATGCTGTGTACCCACTGGAAGCGCGCCGCGATCAAACGCGTCTTGTTGCTCTGGATCGGTCCGATGAAATGCCATTCCAGCGGCCGCGCCGCGAGGCGGTCCATCTTGTCCAGCGCTTCCTGCAGGTAACTTTCGCCGAATGCGGTCTGGCCGGCGTCACACGCCTGCGCGATCGCGTCCGCCCCGAACGTCTTGCTGACCGCGATCAGCGCCACGTCGTGCGGCTGCCTTCCCGCCTGCCTTGCCGCCGCCGCGATGCGCGCGCGGACGGCTTGCAAGTTGGCGACGATTACGTTCATAATCAGCGGACAAAAAGGGTTTCACCGCACAATACAACAACATACAACAAAGAGATCCCGGGCCGGACCTCGCGCAGGGAGCGATTATAATGGACATCTCCGAACTACTGGCGTTTGTCGTCAAGAACAACGCTTCCGACTTGCACCTGTCTTCCGGATTGCCGCCGATGATACGCGTGCATGGCGACATCCGCCGCATCAATGTACCGCCGCTGGCGCACGAGGACGTGCACGCGATGGTGTATGACATCATGAGCGACAGCCAGCGCAAGGTTTACGAAGAGCATCTCGAATGCGACTTCTCGTTCGAGGTTCCGAATCTCGCGCGCTTCCGCGTCAACGCGTTCGTGCAGCAGCGTGGCGCCGGCGCAGTATTCCGCACCATTCCGTCGGGCGTGGTGACGCTGGAAGGCATCAAGGCGCCGAAAATTTTTGCCGACATCGCGCGCCAGCCGCGCGGCATCGTGCTGGTGACCGGTCCCACCGGTTCCGGCAAGTCGACCACGCTCGCGGCGATGGTCGACCACGTCAACGAGAATGAATACGGGCACATCCTGACGATCGAGGATCCGATCGAGTTCGTGCACGAAGCGAAGAAATGCCTGATCAACCAGCGCGAAGTCGGGCCGCACACGCTGTCATTTTCGAATGCATTGCGCTCGGCGCTGCGCGAGGACCCGGACGTGATCCTGGTGGGCGAATTGCGCGATCTGGAGACGATCCGGCTGGCGCTGACGGCGGCCGAAACCGGGCACCTGGTGTTCGGCACGCTGCACACCAGTTCCGCGGCGAAGACCATCGACCGCATCGTCGACGTGTTTCCGGCCGCCGAGAAGGAAATGGTGCGGGCAATGCTGTCCGAATCGCTGCGCGCCGTGATTTCGCAGACGCTGCTCAAGCTGAAGAGCGGCAACGGCCGCGTCGCCGCGCACGAGATCATGATCGGCACGCCGGCGATACGCAACCTGATCCGCGAAAACAAGGTGGCGCAGATGTACTCGGCAATCCAGACCGGCCAGTCGTTCGGGATGCAGACGCTTGACCAGAATCTGCAGGACCTGGTGAAGCGTGGCGTGGTGTCGGTCGGCGAGGCGCGCACACGGGCGCAGAACAAGGATATATTTGTTGGCTAGGGATTGGAGATTTGGGATTAGGGATTAGGGATTCGGGAAAAATGCGGCACGCCGGAACCCGTACACTAATCCCTAATCCCCAATCACCCGGGAGGATTAGCCATGGAACGTGATCAGGCAGTCCGCTTCATGCACGAAATGCTGCGTGCGATGGTCGGCAAGAAGGCATCGGACCTGTTCATTACGGCAGGCTTTCCGCCGGCGTTCAAGATCGATGGGCAGGTCACGCCGGTATCGAGCCAGCCGCTCACGCCGCAGCACACGGCCGACCTGGCGCGCGCAATCATGAACGATCGCCAGGCGCAGGAGTTCGAGGCCACCAAGGAATGCAACTTCGCGGTGAGCCCGCCGGGCATTGGCCGTTTCCGGGTCAGCGCGTTCGTGCAGCAGGCGCATATCGGCATGGTGCTGCGCACGATCAACACCACCGTCCCGACGTTCGAGGAACTGGAACTGCCGCCGATCCTGAGTGAAATCGTGATGGCCAAGCGCGGACTGGCGATCGTGGTGGGCGCCACCGGGGCCGGCAAATCGACGACGCTGGCGGCGATGATCGGGCACCGCAACCAGAACAGCCACGGCCACATCATCACGATCGAGGACCCGATCGAATACGTGCACGAGCATCGCAACTGCGTGGTGACGCAGCGCGAGGTCGGCGTCGACACCGATTCGTGGGATGCGGCGCTGAAGAACACGCTGCGCCAGGCGCCGGACGTGATCCTGATCGGCGAGATCCGTGATCAGGCGACGATGGACTACGCGGTGGCGTTCGCCGAAACCGGCCACCTGTGCATGGCCACGCTGCACGCGAACAGCGCCAATCAGGCGCTCGATCGCATCATCAATTTCTTCCCCGAAGAGCGCCGCAGCCAGCTGCTGATGGATCTGTCGCTCAACCTGAAGGCGATGATCTCGCAGCGCCTGGTGCCGAAGAAGGACGGCAAGGGGCGTGCCGCGGCGTTCGAGATTCTGCTCAATTCGCCGCTCATTTCGGATCTGATCTTCAAGGGCGAAGTGCACGAGATCAAGGCCGTGATGGCGAAATCGCGCGAGCTCGGGATGCAGACCTTTGATCAGCATCTGTTCGAACTGTGCGAAGCCGGCGTGATCGGCTACGAGGATGCGCTGCGCAATGCGGACTCGCTCAACGAACTGCGGCTGATGATCAAGCTGCAGGGCCAGGAAGCGAAAGGGCGCGATCCGCTTTCCGGTATCGAACATCTCGACATTGTCTGATCTGCCGTCCCGGCGCCGCTCATGATGCTGCCGGGCAGCGAGCTGCTGGCTGCGCATCCCGCGATCGTTTTCGCCGGGCCGGCGATCATTTTTGCCGGTTATCTGATATTCGGCATCTCCGGCTTCGGTGCGTCGTTGATCACGGTGCCGGTGCTGTCTTATTTCCTTTCGCTGAAGACCGCGCTGCCGATCTGCGTGCTGCTGGATTTCACGTCGGCGATGGTGCTCGGCGCGCGGCTGCGCGGCGGCGTGGAGAAGCGCGAAATTCTGCTGCTGGTGCCGTTTTCACTGATCGGTGCGGTGACCGGCGCCACGCTGCTGCTGCACCTGCCGCGCCAGGCGGCGCTTGCTGCGCTCGGCTGCTTCGCGCTCACCTATGGTATTTACAGTTTGTGGCGGGGCGCTGCCGTTGCACACATCGGCTCCTGGTGGTCGCTGCCGGCCGGGTTCGTCGGCGGCGCGATGGGCGCGCTGTTCGGTGTCGGCGGTCCGCCGTACGCGATCTATCTGACGGGGCGCCTGCGTGATCCGTCCAGGTTTCGTGCCACGATGTCGGCGATGGTGGTGGCGAGCGTCGGCATGCGGGCCGCGGTGTTCGCAGTCATCGGGCTGATCGTGCGCGACACGCTGATCGCGTTCGCATTGTTGTTCCCGTTTGCCTGTTTCGGGCTGTGGGGCGGCCAGCGCCTGCACGGTTACATTCCGAATCGCCGCCTGCTGCAGCTTCTCGGCGGGCTGGTTGCGCTGAGCGGCGCCTCGCTGCTGTACAAGGCGCTGCTGTGACCGTTCGCTGAAAGAGTGTCGCGCACATAATCCGCATCGAAGCTGGCGCGTGACCTTCATTGACAGCCGTATTCGCGGCAGCGCGCTGGTTTGCATCGGACCCTGCGCCGAATGGTTTCAGGACTGCAAAATCTCGCGCCTGCCTTCCTTTCAGGAAAACATGCGGAAAAGTGTACAGTCGTGAAACACTTTTATACCATCGCGGACCAGCGCGCGACGCGTTGCGGCATATGACCTTGACAAGTCGATGGCGTTCTACCTATATGTAGCGTGAATAGAACAGAAACGAAATCAGTTGGACGCGAATTGCAGACAGATTCATCCGCAACAAGCACGAACGGGCGCCAGGAGGGCACCATGAAAGGCGGGTTGTTATACGTCAGTACCGGCTCGGCGTTTACGCTGCCGGACTCGTTTTCTCAAACGTGGGCGGTGCACACTGCCTGCGGTCTCGAAGAAGCAGGGGCGGTCTCGGCCGGCGGTGGTATCCACGTCGGGCTGGTCGACATTGATGCATTGCACGGGCAACTCGATCTGCTGCAGGAACTGATCCTGGAGCGTGAGCAGATGGAGTGGATCGCGCTGGTTTCACGTGACAGCCTCAACAATGGCGAAATTTGCCGGATGATCGCCGAAAGCTTTTTCGACTATCACACGCTGCCGCCCGACATCGCGCGCCTCGCCACCACGATCGGCCGCGCCGTCGGCAAGAGCCGGATCAAGAGCGGCGTGCTTGGGGTACGCACCACGCATAACCGCGAGTATGAAATGGTCGGCGCGAGCGCGCCGATGGAGCGCCTGTTCCGCACCATTCGCAAGATCGCCGCCGCCGACGTGCCGGTGCTGATCGTCGGCGAGAGCGGCACCGGCAAGGAACTCACCGCACAGGCGATTCACGAGCGCTCGAATCGCAAAAACGGCCCGTTCATGGCGATCAACTGCGGCGCGCTGCCGCTCAACCTGGTGCAGTCCGAACTGTTCGGCTATGAAAAAGGCGCGTTCACCGGCGCCCGGGAGCGCAAGATCGGGCATATCGAGGCCGCCAGCGGCGGCACGCTGTTCCTCGACGAAATCGGCGACCTGCCGTTCGATCAGCAGGTCAATCTGCTGCGATTTCTGCAGGAGCGGCGCATTCGGCGGGTCGGTTCCACCGTTGACGTGGCGGTGGATGTGCGCGTGATCGCGGCGACGCACGTCGATCTGGAAAAGGCGGTGCTGGAAGGTCGTTTTCGCGAGGATCTCTACTATCGGCTGAATGTGCTGCATGTGGAAGTGCCGGCGCTGCGCGAGCGGCCCGAGGATATCGAGGTATTGGCGCGCTTTTTCTTCGATCAATTGCGCCCGGTGCGAAACGCCGGCGTGCGCGGTTTTTCGCAACAGGCATTGCATGCGATGCGCCGTCACGGCTGGCCGGGCAACGTGCGTGAACTGATCAATCGCGTACGGCGCGCGGTGGTGATGTGCGAGCGGCGGCTGATCGGCGCCGCCGATCTGGGGCTCGACAAACCGCTGGTTCAGCCGCGGCTGACGCTGCAGACCGCGAAGGACGATGCGGAACACAAGGCGGTGAGGCTGGCGCTGCAGCGCGCAGACAGCAACATGTCGCGTGCCGCACGCGAGCTCGCGATTTCGCGTGTGACACTTTATCGCCTGGTCGAAAAATACCGGATCAACGTATCGGCATTTTTTTGCCTGATTGGCGAGAGCATGGATTTTGCCGCTCCGCTTGCCGGCTGGCTGTAGCAGCGACTCGTGACGGACCGCGGCGGGCGCCTGCCGCGGTCGGCGCTTGTCGTCTGTCAAAGGGATAGAGGGGATCGTGAGGGGAAACCCGACCGAATTCTCCCTGTCCCTTTTTTGATTCGACATCGCACGCTTCCCTGCTGGACCTTCACCGGCTGGCAGAACCGCGCTTCAAACGACGCGCATGGCCGATCACATTGACCGGTCTCGGATTCACTCGCACTTTTCTTCGCCGCCCCGCCTCATCTTCTTTTTGCCTGCCGCTGTTCGCGTCAATCTGAATGGTTGTATCGCTACGTTACAGATTTGCGGCAAAGCGTTAAGCGGCGCCGTGCGGCCGCGATTCCGCATTGCGTTTTTGGATGTGATGTGCACAGCCGATGTACGAATCCGCGCACCTCGTCAAAATCGAAAAGTAGCATTATTCATAATGACTTCAAGGATATATGTGCATGGCATGGGGCTTGCGATGGACTGTGGCGAGAGGTACATGCGATGACAACATTCAGCCGATCAGGTTTTTCTTCTACAGCAGGTCGCCGGTGGCTGCGTTGGCCGGCCGGCGTGCTGGGCGTGGTGGCGCTGCTGGCGGCAACGACGGCGATCGCCGATCCGGGTCTGCAGACGGATGCGGCTGCAATCGCGCAACGCGGAAACGTTGCCGAGGCCGGTAGCGCCACCGGGCTTGCCGGCGAGCATCTGGGTGACGAGGTGCTGCGCTCGATCGCCGGCAAGGGCGGCATTGCGTATTCCGTGCGGCCGGCAGATGGCGTCGCGGTAATCCTGTGGGACGAAGTGGGAACCGGCGCGCCACGGCCATCAGGCAGCGGCGCGTCACACGGCAGCAACATGCAAAGCGTGTCGGTATCCCTGAACCGCGTGACTGTAGTGAATCCGAGATGAATGCGATCACAACGCCGGCGTTCATGATTGCGATCGCGGCGGCGTCCGTGTCGGCAGCGTGGGTACCGTCGGCATTGGGCAATCCTGGAGACGTCGTCATCGTGCGCAAGGTCGAGCCGCGCACCGCCTTCCGTCCCGGCAACGGCCCGGTCACCGCGAAGACGAATCCGGGCCGGCAGGTGCAAAACAACCTCGGCCTCGACCAGCATCGGGGCGGCACCGTGGGTCGCGAACTGACCA
>JBDZVW010000490.1:0-1986 GCA_040255885.1 Betaproteobacteria bacterium | reverse complement strand
CCGCTGGCCGAGACCGGCTACGACGAGACGCCGTCGTACACCGCCGGGCTGATCAAGGAATTCGCGCTGTCGGGTTTCGTCAACCTGGTCGGCGGCTGCTGCGGCACCACGCCGGCGCACATCAAGGCGATCGCCGACGCGGTGAAAGGCATCAAGCCGCGTGCCGTGCCTGACATCGAAAAGCGCACCCGGCTGTCGGGACTGGAACCGCTCAACATCGGCGACGATTCGCTGTTCGTCAACGTCGGCGAGCGCACCAACGTCACCGGCTCGAAGGCGTTCGCGCGGCTGATCCTCGCCGGCAATTACACCGACGCGCTGGCGGTGGCGCGCGGCCAGGTCGAGAACGGCGCGCAGATGGTCGACGTCAACATGGACGAGGCGATGCTCGACTCGCAGGCGGCGATGGTGAAGTTCCTCAACCTGATCGCGTCGGAGCCAGACATCTCGCGCGTGCCGGTGATGATCGACTCGTCGAAATGGGACGTGATCGAGGCCGGGCTGAAATGCATGCAGGGCAAGTGCGTGGTGAACTCGATCAGCATGAAGGAAGGCAAGGACGAGTTCGTGAAGCACGCCAAACTGTGCCGGCGCTATGGCGCGGCGGCGGTCGTGATGTGCTTCGACGAGAAGGGCCAGGCCGACACGCTGCAGCGGCGCGTCGACATCGCGACGCAGTCCTACCGCATCCTGGTCGATGAAGTCGGTTTTCTGCCGCAAGACGTAATCATCGATCCCAACATTTTCGCGATCGCGACCGGCATCGAGGAGCACGCGAATTACGCGAAGGACTTCATCGAGGCGACGCGCATCATCCGCGACACGCTGCCGTACGCACGCGTCAGCGGCGGCGTGTCGAACGTGTCGTTCTCGTTCCGCGGCAACGACCCGGTGCGCGAGGCGATCCACACCGCGTTCCTGTATCACGCGATCAAGGCCGGCATGACGATGGGCATCGTCAACGCCGGCCAGCTCGGCGTCTACGAGGAGATTCCGAAGGATCTGCTGGAGCACGTCGAGGACATCATCTTCAACCGCCGGCCCGATGCCGCCGAACGCATGGTGACATTCGCGGAGACGGTGAAGGGCAAGGGCAAGGTGCAGGTCGAGGACCTGGCATGGCGCGACGGCACGGTCGAGGAGCGGCTGAGCCACGCGCTGGTGCGCGGCATCACCGATTACATCATCGAGGACACCGAGGAAGCGCGGCTGAAATTTCCGCAGCCGATCCAGGTGATCGAAGGCCCGCTGATGGACGGCATGAACGTGGTCGGCGACCTGTTCGGCGCCGGCAAGATGTTCCTGCCGCAGGTGGTGAAATCGGCGCGCGTGATGAAGCAGGCGGTCGCGCACCTGATCCCGTTCATCGAGGCCGAGAAGGCGAAAAGCGGCGACACGCGGGCGCGCGGCAAGATCGTCGTTGCGACGGTGAAGGGTGACGTGCACGACATCGGCAAGAATATCGTGTCGGTGGTGCTCCAGTGCAACAACTACGAAGTGGTCAATCTCGGCGTGATGGTGCCGTGGCAGAAAATCTCGGAGGTCGCGCGTGCCGAGAAGGCGGATGCGATCGGCCTGTCGGGGCTGATCACGCCGTCACTCGAAGAGATGGCGCACAATGCGCGCGAAATGGAGCGCGAGGGCTATGCGATTCCGCTGCTGATCGGCGGCGCCACCACGTCACGCACGCACACCGCGGTGAAGATTGCGCCGAACTATCATGGCCCGGTGGTGTGGGTGCCTGATGCGTCGCGCAGTGTCAGCGTCTGCACCAAACTGTTGTCGGACGAGCACCGCGACGACTATCTGGCCGAAGTGAAGGCGGAATACGAACGCATCCGCGAACAGCATGCGAAAAAGAAGGGGCCGGGCCCGCTGCTCAAACTCGACGAAGCACGTGCGCGCGGCTTCAAGACCGACTGGAAAACCTACACACCGCCGAAGCCGTCGTTTCTCGGCGTCAAGGTGCTGAAGAACTACGACCTC
>JBDZVW010000132.1:0-7435 GCA_040255885.1 Betaproteobacteria bacterium | reverse complement strand
GCCAGATCGAGATTTGCGACGTTCGCGCCGCCGGCGAAAATCGGCAGCGTGATGGTGGGCGCGAACGTCCACTGCTCGGAGCCGCTGGCGAACAGGCCGGACAGCTGGCTGCTGGCCGTGCCGTAGCTGCCGGTGAGCGAGATGCTCGGAAAAAAGGCCGCACGTGCTGCGCCGATGTTCGCATTGGCGGCCATGAGCTGGTGTTCGGCGGCGAGGATGTCCGGGCGGCGGTCGAGCAGGTCGGACGGCGGGCCGGCGGGCAACGCTTCGAGGAAATGTTCGCCGCTTAGTCCGACGGCTTTGGCGAGGCTCACGGGCAGCGGCGCGCCCAGCACCAGGCGCAGGGCATTGCGGTCCTGCGCCACCAGTCGCGTAAATTTGGAGATGTCCGCCTGCGCGGTATCGACGGCCTGCTGCGCCTGACTGACGTCCAGCGCCGTATCGACGCCGCCCTCGAAGCTTTTCTTCGTCAACGCGTAGGCGGCTTGCTGGTTGGTGTAGGTATCCTGCGCGAGCTGCAACAGGCCACGGTCGGACAGGTAGCTCAGGTAGTCGTTCGCGACCTCGGCGACGAGGCTGATCTGCGCGCTCTTGCGTGCCTCGATCTGGCTCAAATACAGCTGCAGGGCTTCGTGGTCGAGGCTGCGAACGCGGCCGAAAAAATCAATCTCGTAGGCTGTGAAACCGAGCCCCGCCGAAAAGGTGCGGAAGGTGCCGCCGTCGGCCGAGCCGGCGCCGGAACTACTGACGATGCCGGCGGGTACGTGCTGCGCGGTTTCCGAACCGCTGGCGTTGATGCTCGGGAACAGGCCGCCGCGCTGGATGCGGTATTGCGCCTGCGACTTTTCCACGTTGAGCGCGGCGATGCGCAAGTTGCGGTTGTTCTTCAGTGCAATGTCGATCAGCTCGCGCAGTTGCGGGTCGGTGAAGAATGCCTGCCAGCCGATGTCGGCCGCCGGCATCTGGCCGGCCGATTTCGCGTGAGCGGCCGAATAGGCGGCGCCGGCAGGCCACGCCGAACCGATGCCGCTGGCGGGCCGATGATAGGCCGGCTCCAGCGAGCACGCCGCAAGCGCCGCCGTGACGGCAAGGATCAGCAGGCGCCTGGCACACATCAGTATTTTCATCAGCGAAGCGACGGCGCCGGCGGGCCGGACGAAGAGGATTCTGCCTGCTCGGCGTTTTCCGCGTGCGATGGGCGACGGCGCAGAATGAAACGCCGTATGCCGACGAAGAACACCGGAACGAAGAAGATGGCGAGCACGGTCGCCGAGAACATGCCGCCCACCACGCCGGTGCCGATTGCGATGCGCCCGTTGGCGCCGGCACCGCTGGCGATCGCCAGCGGCAGCACACCGAAAATGAACGCGATTGAGGTCATCAGAATCGGGCGCAGGCGCTGGCGTGCTGCGGCCACGGTGGCCGGCACCAGGTCCATGCCGGCCTTCATGTTGTCCACCGCGAACTGGACGATCAGGATGGCGTTCTTCACCGCCAGACCCACGGTCGTCAGCAGGCCAACCTGGAAGAACACGTCGTTATCCAGCCCGCGCAGCAAGGTGAAGACGATCGCGCCGATCACGCCCAGCGGCACCACCAGTATCACCGACAGCGGGATCGACCAGCTTTCGTACAGCGCCGTCAGCGCCAGGAACACAACAAGAATGGAGATCAGGTAGAGGAACAGCGTCTGCGAGCCTCCGCGCTGCTGTTCGTAGGACAGCCCGGTCCACTGGTAGCCGAAGCCGGCCGGCAATTTGGCAGCGAGCTTTTCCATCTCCGCCATCGCCTGTCCGGAACTGTAACCGGGCGCCGGCTGGCCGAGAATTTCGATCGACGACTGGCCGTTGTAGCGTTCCAGTTTGGGCGAACCGTAGGTCCAGTGGCCGCTCGAAAAGGCGCTGAACGGCACCATGCCGCCCGCGGCATTGCTCACGTACCAGTCGCCGAACTGTCCCGGCAGCATGCGCGCATCGGGTGCACCCTGGAGGTAAACCTTTTTCACACGGCCGTCCTCGATGAACTGGTCGAGATAGGAAGAACCGTAGGCGTCCTGCAGGGTGTCGTTGATGTCCGTCGGCGTCACGCCCAGCGCCTGGGCCTTGGCCCAGTCGATGTCGAGCTCGTACATCGGTGTGTCGTCCAGGCCGTTGGCACGCACGCCGACCAGCTTCGGATCCTTTTGCGCCATCGCCAGCAACTGGTTGCGTGCTTTCATCAACGCGCTGTGCGGCAGGCCGCCTTCGTTGATCAGCTCGAAGTCGAAGCCGGTGGCATTGCCCAGTGCGAGAACCGCCGGCGGCACGAAGGCGGCGACCCTGGCATCGCGAATACGCTTGAAATACTGGTTTGCGCGCCCGGCGATCGCCGCCGCGGAATTGGCTTCGCCGGGCCGCTCGTCCCACGGTTTGAGCCGGACGAAGCCGAGGCCCGCGTTCTGGCCGTGCCCGCCGAAACTGAAGCCGGCCACGGTGAAAACGCCCTGGACGTTCTTTTTCTCGTTATTTCGGAAGTAATGTTCGACCTGCTTCAGCGCCGCCTCCGTGCGCGGCTGCGTGGCGCCCGGCGGAGTGTTGACTTGCACGAACATGATGCCCTGGTCCTCTCCGGGCAAAAAACCGGTGGGCAGCAGCATGAACAGCGCGCCCATGCCGACGACGATGACGACATAGACGATGAAGTACAGTGCCAGCTTGCGGGTGACGTGCACCACGCTTTTTTCGTAGGCACGGTTGGCGCGGTCGAAGTTGCGGTTGAACCAGCCGGCGAAGCCGCGCTGCGCTTCGTGGGCCTTGGTCGGCTTGAGCATCGTCGCGCATAGCGACGGCGTAAAGATCAACGCCATCGTGATCGACAGGATCACCGACGACACCATGGTGATCGAAAACTGCCGGTAGATGACGCCGGTCGATCCCGCAAAGAACGCCATCGGCAGCAGCACGGCGGCCAGCACCACGGCGATACCGAACATCGCGCTGGTAATTTCGTGCATCGACTTGCGCGTTGCCTCCCTGGGCGAGAGCCCTTCCTCGCGCATCACGCGTTCGACGTTTTCGATGACGACAATCGCATCATCCACCAGCAGGCCGATGGACAACACCATCGCGAACATCGTCAGCGTGTTGATGGAGTAGCCGAAGCTGTGCAGGATGCCGAAAGTGCCGAGCAGCACCACCGGCACCGCGATCGCCGGGATGAAAGTGGCGCGGATGTTCTGCAGGAAGATCAGCATGACCAGCACCACCAGCGCCACCGCTTCAAACAGCGTTATGACCACCTCGGTGATCGAAATGCGCACGAAAGGCGTGGTGTCGTACGGGTAAAAAGCCTGCAGTCCCTGCGGGAAAAAGGGCTGCAGGCGCTTGATCGTGGCGCGGACGTTGTCCGCAGTCTGCAGCGCGTTGGCACCCGGCGCCAGGCTCACGGCGAGACCTGCGGCCGGCGCGCCGTTGTAATTCGCCATCGCGTTGTAGCTCTCGGCGCCGATTTCGACGCGCGCCACGTCCTTGAGCCGCACTTGCGAACCGTCCGGCTCGACGCGCAGCAGGATATTCTTGAACTGCTTGACGCTGGTGTAGAGCTGCGGGCCGATGATGGTGGCGTTGAGTTCCTGGCCCTCGATCGCAGGCTCTCCGCCCAGCTCGCCGGAGGCGATCTGTACGTTCTGGGCCTTGATGGCGTTGGCCACGTCTTGCGTCGTCAGGCCGTAGGAATTGAGCTTGGCGGGGTTGAGCCAGATACGCATCGCGTGCTGAGCGCCAAAGATGTGGATGTTGCCCACGCCGGGCGTGCGCGCGATCGGATCCTGCACGTGCGAGGCGATGTAATCGGCGATGCTGTAGCGATCCATCTTGCCATTGGTGGAGCGGAAGCCCACCACCAGCAGGAAATTCTTGGTCGCCTTGGCCACGATGACGCCTTGCCGTTGCACTTCCTCCGGCAACGAGGGCATCGCCAGTTGCAGCTTGTTCTGCACCTGCACCTGGGCGATGTTCGGATCGGTGCCCTGGTCGAAATACAGTGTGATCTGGTCCGTGCCGTCGCCGTCGCTTTCCGAGGAGAAATACAGCAGGTGGTCGATGCCGGTGAGCTGCTGTTCGATGACCTGCGTTACGGTGTTCTGCACCGTTTCCGCCGAAGCGCCCGGGTAGGTCGCCTGGATCGAGATTGACGGCGGCGCGATGGCCGGATACTGCGAGATCGGCATGCGCAGCATCGCCAGAACACCGGCGACCATGATCGCAATCGCAATCACCCAAGCGAACTTCGGCCGGTCGATGAAGAAATTGACCATGCCTCAGCCGATCCGTGGCGCAACGGGACCAGGCGTGCCCAGCCGGCCGCAAACGCAAAACCTTGCTCGTACGGCGATCCGCACCGCGTCCGGTTCCGGTGCTGGGCACGGCATCGCGTTCATCCGGCCGCTGCGTTGGCGGCCGTGTGTTGAGCCGGCTGATTCAGCCTGGCTTCCTCGACGCGCACCTTGTCGCCCGGCTTGACGAACTGCAGGCCCTTGACGATTACCCGATCGCCGGCGTTCAGTCCCTGGGTCACCAGCCATTTGTCGCCGATGGCACGGCTGGCGACGACGCTGCGCAATTGCACCTTGTCATCCTTGTTCACGATCAGTGCCGTGGCCTGGCCCGAGGCGTCGTGCGTAACGCCTTGCTGCGGCACCAGCAGCGCATGCCGGCGCACGCCTTCGGCGATGCGCAGGTGCACGAACATGCCCGGCAGCAGGATGTGCTTCGGATTCGGGAACACGGCGCGCAGCGTCACCGAGCCGGTGCCCGGATCGACCGTGACTTCCGAGAATTGCAGCTTGCCGGCCGGCGCATAAGGTGTTCCGTCGCCCAGCGTCAGTTCCACTTTGGCCTGCTGACTGCCCGAGCGCTGCAGCTTGCCGGCCGCATATTCGCGCTCCAGCCGCAGCAGCGTGGAACTGGGTTGCGTGGCATCGACGTAGATCGGATCGATTTGCTGGATGGTCGTCAGCGCACTGCTCTGGTCGCCCGTGACCAGCGCCCCCTCGGTGACCAGCGAACGGCCGCTGCGGCCCCGGATCGGCGACAATACCCTGGTGTAGCGCAGGTTGATGCGTGCCGTCTCCAGCGCTGCCTTGGCGGACGCCACGTTGGCGCGGTCCTGCTTCTCGGTGGCCTGCGCAGTAGCGTAGTCCAGTTTGCTGATGGCGTTGGCTTTCACCAGCGGCGCGTAGCGTTGCACTTTCAGCGCGGCCAGCGACAGCGCTGCTTCGGCGTTCATCAACGCCGCCTTGGCGCTGTCGTAGGCGGCCTGATAGGGCGCCGGGTCGATCTGGTAGAGCTGTTGACCCGCCTTGACGGTGCTGCCTTCCGCGTAGTCGCGCTTGAGAACGATGCCGCTCACCTGCGGGCGTACCTGGGCGATACGGTAGGCCACGGCGCGGCCGGGCAAAGAAGTCGTGATGGTCACCGGTTGCGCCTGGAGCGTGACCACATCGACCAGCGGCGGGGGCGGTGAAGCCGCCGTTTTTTCGGCGTGGCTGTCGCAGCCCGCCAACAGCACGGTGGCACAAGCGGTCAGGCAGCAGGCGGTAAAGCGAAGAGCGGTACGCAGAGTATGAGCAGTTGTCATTGCAAGGTTTTGCGAGGCGCCGCAATGCCGTGCAACAAGGCATCGCAAATGCCCCGGGCGTAGCGATCCGGCGATTCGGCGTAGGGGTAGGCCGGGTTGAAGCGCATGACGTCGCGCGTCTGGAAGAAAAATGCGCAGACCGCCATGGTCATCGTCCACGCCAGCACCGGGTCGACACCGCTGCGCAAATTACCGTCTGCCTGGGCGCGGCGAAAAATCTCGGTTTCGATCTCGAAGTTGTCGGCGAACACTTCCTCACTGAGCTGGCGACCACGCAGCGCGCCGTTTTCGAGCATCTCGCGCAGAACGACACGTGACTGGGCATTTTCGCGCATCAAGTGCTGCAGGGTGCGGTGGATCATGGCCTGCAGCTGGGCGGGAAAGCCGCCCGGCATGGCAGGCACGTGCGCCAGATCTTCGCTCCAGCTGCGGCTGGCATTGCGCAATACCGCCAGGTAAAGCTGCTCCTTGGATGCGTAGTGGTGAAAAATGTTGGCTTTGCTGACGCCGGCGCGCTGGGCGATGGCATGGATCGACGCGCCCTCATAACCGTGTTCGGCGAAGACCTCCAGTGCGGCGTCGAGGATTTGGCGCGCACCAGGGCAGGTTCGATTTGTCGGAAGTCTGGATTTCATCAATAAAAACGACCCTCCCCCGCCTCGCGCAAAGAACCCGAAGGGTGGCAGGTAATCGAGATACTGACCGGTCGATCGGTCAAAGTTTAAAACTACAACCCGGGTGATGGCAAGAAATTTTATATTCCGGGACCCGCCGATATGGTTCCGGGGACAGGTTCGAGGCAACTCCATTCAAAAGCAGCTCGACGAAGAGCGGTTCGCCGAGGCCGGGACGGCACAAAGGCGATTACCCGTGCCGCCGGCGCCACGTCTGACGCAGTACACCATCGTGCTTGCCATTCCATCAGCTCAATGCAATTATCCGGCTGATTCATGCACGGATCGCAAGTTGCGGCGCCGATGGACATCAAAAAACTGAGAGGATTTCGCGCGGTCGTGATCAACGGCTCGCTGGGCGCGGCGGCAACCGTGATGCACCTCAGCCAGCCTGCGATGAGCCGGCTGATATCCAGCCTCGAAGCGGAATTGAAGCTGACGCTGTTCAAGCGCGAGCGGCGGCGCCTGTCGCTGACGCGCGAAGGCACGGAGTTCTATCGCGAGACCGAGCGCATCCTGGCGAACCTCGACGAGCTGCCGCAGATCGTCCAGGACATCAAGAGCAGCAACGCGCGCCGGCTGCGCATCGTGGCGCTGGCGCGCTTCGCGTACAGCATGGTATCTCCGGCGCTGACGCGCTTTATCGCGGACCATCCACAGCTACGGCTCAGCGTCGACGTTCGCGGCCGGCGCGACATGGAGCATTGGGTCGCGGGTCGTCATTACGATCTCGGCGTCGCGGTGACATTGCCGTGCGATCATCCGGAAATCGTGTGCCGGCCGCTGTTCAAGGCGCGTGCGATGGCGATGATGCCGAAAGGCCACCCGCTGAGCCGCTCGCGCTCAGTCACGGCGCACGACCTGTCACAGCACCGTGTCATCGGCCTCGCCGCCGGCTTGCGCCCGCGCCAGCAGATCGACGAAATCTTCCGCGCAGCCGACATCGAAATGACCTACCAGATCGAAACCACCTCCACGCCGCTCGCCTGCCAGCTCGTCGCCGACGGCCTCGGCGTCACCGTGATCGACCGCATGGCGGCTCTGGCCGTCAACACCGACCGCTTCATGCTGCGGCCGATCGAACCCGTGTACTGGATGCGCTTCGGCGTCATCTTTCCGCAGAACCACGAGGAAACACCGCTGCT
>JBDZVW010000131.1:0-7489 GCA_040255885.1 Betaproteobacteria bacterium | reverse complement strand
TGACGCGCCTGGAATCCTGCTCCGCCCTCCGCAAGCGCTACCCCACTTCCTCCACACTACTGCGGGACTGGGCGTGGTCGCGGGCGAGTTGTTGCTGGGTGGCGTGGGGTACGGGCTGGTAGTGGGAGAACTCGATCGAGTATGAGCCCTGGCCACCGGTCACGGATTTCAGGCGCGACGAATAATTGTTGAGCTCGGCAAGCGGTACCTGGCCGGTTACCGACACCGTTCCCGCCTGCGACTGCGTGGTGCCGCTGACCTGGCCGCGCTTGGCGGCGATGTCGCCGGCGATGTCGCCGACGTGCGCGTCGGGGATGGTGATCTCGATGTTGATGATGGGTTCGAGCACGATGGGCCGGGCTTTCGCGATTGCATCGAGAAAGGCTTTTTTGCCGGCAGTGACGAACGCGATTTCCTTGGAGTCCACCGGGTGATGCTTGCCGTCGTAAACGATCACGCGCACGTCCTGCACCGGAAATCCGGCCAGCGGGCCCATGTCGAGGATCTGGCGTACGCCTTTTTCGACCGCCGGGATGAACGGCGCCGGAATCGCGCCGCCTTTCACTTCGTCGACGAATTCGAAGCCGGCGCCGCGCGCCAGCGGTTCCACCCGCAGAAAGACCTCGCCGAACTGGCCGGCACCGCCGGTCTGTTTCTTGTGGCGATGATGGCCGTCGGCGCGGGCGGTGATGGTTTCGCGGTACGGCACGCGCGGCGGCCGCGTGACGACCTCGATGTGATGCTGCTTCGTCAGCCGGTCGAGAATGTAGCGCATGTGCAAGTCGCCGAGGCTGCTGATGACGGTTTCGTTGCTCGACGGATTGTGCGTCACGCGAAAGCACGGATCCTCGGACGAGAGCTTGTGCAGCGCTTCCCAGATGCGCTGCTCGTCGCCGCGGCGCCTGGGTTCGATCGCGAGGCTGTGCATCGGCAGCGGGTAATTCGGCGGCACCAGCCGGATGTGATCTTCGTCGTGCGAATCGTGAAGCACCGTATCGCGCTCGATTTCGTCGACCTTGGTCACGGCGCCGATGTCACCGGGGACGCAGGCGTCGGTCTCGATGGTGTCCTTGCCCTGCAGCAGGAACAGATGCCCGACCTTGAACGGTTTGCGGCCGTCCCCGGCGAACAGCTGGGTGTCGCGCGCAACCGTTCCCTGATGGACACGGAACACCGACAGCTTGCCGACGAAGGGATCGACCACCACCTTGAAGACGTGGGCCAGCACATGCTGCGACGGATCGGGTGCGGCCGCGATCGGCACCGCGGCGTCGCCTTCGCCCTTCAGAAACTGCAGCGGATTGCCCTCGGTAGGGTTGGGCAGGAGCCGGGTGAAAACGTCCAGCAGCTCCGCAATACCGGCACCGTTGCGGGCGCTGACGAAGCACACCGGCACCAGGTGGCCTTCGCGCAACGCCTGCTCGAACGGCGCATGCAATTCTTCGGGTTTGATTTCGCCCTGGTCGAGATAGCGCGCCATCAGCGCTTCATCGACTTCGACCACCTGGTCCACCAGCGCCTGGTGGGCTTGCGCCGCCGACGAGAAATCCGCGTCGCCGGACGGATTGAAAAAACAGTCGGTCACCGCCGTGCCGCTGGCGGCCGGCAGGTTGATCGGCAGACATTCGCCGCCGAACGCTTCCTTCAGGTCGTTCAGCAATTGCGGCAGATCGACGCTTTCCGCATCGATCTTGTTGACGATGACGAGCCGGCACAGATGTCGTTCGGCGGCCAGTTGCATCATCCGCCGCGTAATGGTTTCGATGCCGTTCTGGGCGTTGACGACGATCGCCGCCGTTTCGACGGCGGTCAGCGCGCTGATCGACTGGCCAACGAAATCCGGCAGGCCCGGCGTATCGATCAGGTGAACGCGGCAGTGGCCGTGGTCGAGGTGGGCAACGCTCGCGACCAGCGAATGCTGGTAGACTTTTTCGAGGGCGTCGGCGTCGCATATCGTCGTGCCCTTGTCGACGCTGCCGGCGGCGTTGATGGCGCCGGAGTGTGCCAGCAGCGCCTCGGCCAGCGAAGTCTTGCCAGCGCCGCCATGACCGACCAGTGCGACCGTGCGCAGGGCTTCCGACGCGAATTTCGGCACCGTTCCTCCTTGGAAGCGTTTGTTGCAGCCACCCGGGTGGATGCGGCCAGTATAGGCTTCGGACTTGCGGCGGTGCAAGGCCGGGCGAGCCCCTGAATGGAAATGAAATGACGTCGATGCCTGCCGCCGCGGATGACGATCCGCGTCCCGAACCACCGTTGCCGCCGGCGCCGGGCGAGTGCTGCGGCAGCGGATGCAATCCCTGCGTGTTCGATTTGTACGAGGAGGCGCTGGAGCACTACCGGATCCGGCTCGAGGCCTGGATGCAGCGCCACGGCGGGGCTGAAAAACAGTCCTCAAGATGAAGCTTAGGAGCGATATAAAGTTTGATAAACAATATATTGTTTATGAATACTTTATCAGAATTTCAATGTTGCTACGCATCAAAAAAAGGTTGTACCGAGGTGCCATTTGCGGTCAGAAACTGACGGGTTTCGGTTGTGACCAGGGCGTCGGCACGGTAAAATAAAGGCAGTTTCAAGACCGAATCGCCCTTCTCGCGCGGTTCATTCATCCGGCAGTCCTCCCTCCAGGAGATGCGTTACCCGGCAAGGTAACGGGCATGTACCGCCCAACAACAATAGGAGGCTTTTGCGATCATGGCAAAATCCAGTCCTGGCCCGGACCGCGCGCTGCAACGTGGAGCGCTGGTCGACGGGCAACGCAACGCGATGATGCTGACCCTGCTGGCGGGTTTGACGGCAGCGGTGATGCTGCTCTACAACCCTGTCGGCAGCCGTTCATGGTTCGGCGTTCCGGCCGACAATTCGCTTGAGAGCGTGATGGCCACGTTCCCGCAGTTTGCGCCATCGGCGGCAGCGCAACTTGCCGTGCCGGCGCTGTCTGGCGGCATCGTTTCCGTCGGCATGCACGTAAAGCCTGCCGTGGAACTGAGTGCGCATCGGGCGCTGGCGGAATTCCTGGCCCGTAAATACCGCGTATCCGAACGAATGATGGTAAAGCTGGTCGCCACCGCGTATAAGGCCGGCGATCGTCTCGGCCTTGATCCGCTGCTGATCATTGCAATGATGGCAATCGAATCGCGTTTCAATCCGTTTGCCGAAAGCCATGCCGGTGCCAAGGGATTGATGCAGGTGATTCCGAAGTATCATGCCGACAAGCTGCCGGCAAGCGATACCGGAAAAACGGTGTTCGATCCCGAAGTCAATATCGTCGCCGGCGCCAAGATACTGAAGGAATATATCGGCCGTACCGGCAACCTGACGGATGCGCTGCAGATGTACGCCGGCGCGGTGAACGACCAGCATGATCGTTACGCGACCAAGGTCATCGGCGAAAAGCGACGGCTGCAGAAAGTTCTCCACAACGAGACGGTGCGCGCCGTCCAGGAAGAAACCGCTTCGCAGCCGCTCGGCTGAGCGCGCCGAAACGAATTCCGGGTAACGGGTCGAGTTTCCGCCCAACCCGCTTGATCGACCGGCATGCCCGTGACGGGTTTGGCCGGTTTTTTGTTGTGCGGTACGCAGCCGATGTGGCTGCGGGTATCATTCGACAAAAACAAGGAGCGAAGTGAATGGCAAAAATCAGATTTTCGTGGCAGGGTGGCGAGGCGTTTGCTCAATTGCGCGATACGCCGACCGCGCGCAAGGTGGTCGCGGCGCTGCCGGTCACGGCGAGCGCAAACACGTGGGGCGAGGAGGTCTATTTCGGCCTTCCGGTGACGGCGAAACTTGAGCCGGACGCAAAACAGGTCGTCGACCCCGGTTCGGTCTGCTTCTGGGTCGAAGGCAGTGCGCTGGCGCTGCCGTTCGGACCGACGCCGATTTCGACCGGTGATGAATGCCGCCTTGTTTCCAAATGCAACGTACTGGGCGCGATCGAAGGGGATGCGCGCTGTCTGAAGAACGTCCGCAGCGGCAGTTCGATCAAGGTGGAAGCCGTCGAGTAGCCGGTGGCTTGAAGAACGGTCGCCGTCCGGCCCGATCCCGTGCGCGCGTGCGCCGACACGGCGCCGGCGCCATTTCCCGGAAAAGGAGAAAAAATGTCGGTTCATCAGGTGCAACTGCTTCGCCATGAAGCCGTTGCCGACGGAACGATGAGTTTTCATTTTTCCAAACCCGGCGGATTCTCGCATCGCGCCGGGCAGGCGTTGACAATGACGCTGAGCGATCCGCCCGAAACCGACAGTGAAGGCAATTCGCGCACATTCACCATCGCCAGCGCGCCTCATGAGCCCGAGCTGATGATCGCGACACGCACACGCGACACCGCGTTCAAGCGCGTGCTGAAATCGCTGGGCGCCGGCGCGACGGTCACCATCGACGGCCCGGACGGCGACATGGTACTGCATGATGATGCGGCGCGCCCCGCGGTGTTCCTGGCGGGCGGCATCGGCATCACGCCGTTTCTGTCGATGACGCGCGATGCGGCGCACCGCCGGCTGTCGCACCGGCTGTTCCTGTTCTATTCCAACCGCCGCCCCGAGGATGCGCCGTTTCTCGATGAATTGCGGCATCTGGAAACGGCAAATCCGAACTACCGCCTGGTGGCAACGATGAGCGAAATGTCGAAATCATCGCAATCGTGGCCCGGCGAAACCGGGTTCATTTCCGCGGCGATGCTGAAGCGGCATCTCGCGGATGTGAAGGCGCCGATCTACTATATGGCGGGGCCGCCGCCGATGGTGAACGCAATGCACGACATGCTGGAGGATGCCGGTGTACCGGAAAGCGACGTGCGTTACGAGGAATTCTTCGGTTATTGAGGTCGAACGATGATTCGTTTGAAGCGCGTCTACGCCGAGCCAGCACCAGGCGACGGCATGCGCATCCTGGTGGAGCGGCTGTGGCCGCGCGGATTGAGCAAGGACAAGGCGGCGATCGACTGGTGGCACAAGGCGATCGCGCCCAGCGCCGAATTGCGCAAGTGGTATGCGCACGATGTCGACAAGTGGCCCGAATTCGGCCGCCGCTATCGCGCCGAGCTCGATCGCAACCCGGACGCGGTCGCCGAGCTGACGCAGCGTATGGGCAAGAAAAAGGTGACCTTCGTGTTCGCCGCCCACGACGAGGCGCACAACTCCGCCGTCGTGCTCAAGGATTATCTGGAGCGTCAGCGCAAGTCATAAAATCCGTAGCCCAGGCCCAGGCCGTACGGGCCGGTATACGGGCCGTCCCGGTAATAGTCCGGCGCCGGCAGAATTGCCGGCCGGATCTCCGGGCTGGCGACCAGCGGATAATCGAAGACCTGTCCCCCGATCGTGCGCGGCCGCGCTGGTCCCAGATTGCCGATGACAGTCACGACCTTTCCGGGCGCAAAGCGGCGGCTGTCGAAAATGCCGAGACTGCAGGCGATGAAGCGGGTGCCGGCGATCATTTCGTAGCCGTTGCCGGTGAGCCGCTGCAGGACGAAGCAGGTCTGGTGCTGGTCCGTATCGCGGACCGCACGTTCGATGGCGCCGTACCAGTCGACGCGCGGACCCAGCACGTCGTCATTCAGCGTCTGCTCCGGTGTCGGCGCAGTGCCGGACGCGGCGGCCGCCAGCGGCAGCACGCAGGCAAGCATGATCCACGCTGGCCATCTGCGAGATGCGATTGCAGGCGTTTCGAGCCGCATGGCGCTCCGATACGGTTAAGACACGTCAGCATTGTATAACGACCGGATTGCCGCAGCAGCTGCGGGACGGCCGTGCTACAGTGCCTGTTGATTCACTGCCGCAAGCAGGAGACAGCGATGGCCGACGACAAGCTCCCGAAGGATTTCTTCGAGTTCATGCAGAAAATGTGGAACCCGATGTCGTTTCCGATGCCGGGCATGCCGCTGCCGACGGTCAGCGTCGAAGAAGTCGAGAAGAAGATCGCGGAGCTCAAGGCGGTGGAAACCTGGCTCACGATGAACACCGGGTTCCTGCAGATGACGATCAAGACGCTTGAAATGCAGAAAGCGGCGCTTGAAGGCCTGGCGCGCGACGCGCAGGGCGGCGACAAGCCCGCCGGCAGCGATTGACGCCGCTTACGCCAGCAGCCGGGCGAAGCGTGCGGTTGCTCTGACCAGTTCCGAACAGATGCCGGGTTCCCATGCAGAGTGCCCGGCGTCCGGGACGATGATGTATTCGGATTGCGGCCAGGCGCGATGCAGATTGTCGGCCGAAACGATCGGACACACCGCATCGTAGCGTCCCTGGACGATCACCGCCGGGATGCCGTGCAGCCGGCGGATGTTGTCGAGCAGTGCGTTGTCCGGCAGGAAGATGCGATTGCGAAAATAATGCGCCTCGATCCGCGCCAGTCCCAGCGCTACCGTATCACCGGCAAAGTAGGCTATGGTCTCGGGGCTTGGCAGCAGCGTCGAGCACGAGCCTTCGTAGCGCGACCAGGCACGCGCCGCCGGCATGTGCACCTCCGGATCGGGATCGGTCAGACGGCGATGGAATGCTTCGAGCAGGTCGCCGCGTTCCGCTTCCGGCACCGCCGCTGCGAATTCGCGCCACGCCTCCGGAAACAGGTGACGCAGGCCGTACAGGAACCAGTCGATTTCGCTTTCGCGGCACAGAAAAATGCCGCGCAGCACGAAGCCGAGGCAGGCCGCCGGATGGGCTTCACCGTACGCCAGCGCGAGTGTGCTGCCCCAGGAGCCGCCGAACACCAGCCAGCCGGTGATGCCCAGGTGGCGGCGCAGCTTTTCGATGTCGGCGATCAGGTGCGGCGTGGTGTTGTCCGCGAGGTCGCCCAGCGGTGTCGAGCGGCCTGCGCCACGCTGATCGAAAATGATGATCCGGTACTGATGCGGATTGAAGAAGCGCCGGTGCGTCGCGGCGGCGCCGGCGCCCGGGCCGCCATGCAGAAACAATACCGGAATGCCGGCGGGATTGCCCGACTGCTCCCAGTACATCGTATGCCGGCCGTCGAGCGCGAGCATGCCGCTTTCATAAGGCTCGATTTCGGGAAACAGGTTGCCGCGCAGATCCCGGGAATTATCGCTCATGAGTCGTGGCTCGCATCACGCGCAGCAACATACCATGAACGTGCGCGCGGCTCAATTGAACGCGGCTGGTGCAGGCGGCGCCGGGCGCGGTCTTCGGGTAGTGCTGGAGTATAATCGCCGTTGCGCGGGACGATGCCGATGCATTGCCGTGAGAGGAGTGGCTCGCTTCAACAGGTGCCCGACCTTCTTCGATGCGAGGCGCCGCGCAATGCCCGGCATCGGGCCGAACTCATTCCTGGTCTCTTTTTCGAGAATAATCACATTCATGGACGAACAATTGCGCAAAAGCGCACTCGATTACCATCGGCTGCCGACACCCGGAAAAATTGCCGTCACGCCAACCAAGGGGCTCGTCAATCAGCGCGATCTGGGACTCGCCTATACGCCGGGCGTCGCCGCGGCGTGCCGGGCGATCGTGGACAGCCCGCTCGAAGCGCGCAATCTGACTGC
>JBDZVW010000489.1:0-2016 GCA_040255885.1 Betaproteobacteria bacterium | reverse complement strand
GCACTCGGCGTGTTCAGCGCCAGCGAGCCGATATAGGCCTGACCGCCGGCCTCGTCGAGCTTGCCGTGGCGCTCCAGGCTTTCGGCGACGGTCAGCACGTCGGCCGGCTTGCTGTTTTCGATCAGGCGCGCGATGTGCTGATAGATCAGCTGGTGATCGGCACGGTAAAAATTCGCCTCGTAGACCAGATCGGCAATCTTGTCCCATGCCGCGTTGTCGAGCAGCAGACCGCCCAGTACCGCCTGCTCCGCCTCCACCGAATGCGGCGGCAGACGCATTGCGTCGAGCTGCGGATCACGACTGATGGAGGTGACTGCCTGGGCCATGAAACGATATTAAGTTCGTTATGCTTCTATATGTTTATAAATATATAGTTCGTATCCTGGCCGGTGCTTCCGGGGGCCCCTGACCGATTCAATGTAACGAAAAAAAAGGGCTGTCGCCAGCCCTTTTTTAACAGGCTGATTCGGCTTAGCTTTCGCCCAGCACCGAAACCGTGATCGTCGCCGTGACGTCGGCGTGCAGCGTCACCTTCAGCGCATGATCGCCGACCTGCTTCAGCGGACCGTCCGGCATGCGGATCGCGGCGCGCGGCACGTCGAAGCCCTGCTTGCCCAGCATTTCGGCAACGTCCACGTTGGTGACTGAGCCGAACAGCTTGCCGTCGACGCCGGCCTTCTGCGTGATCTGCAGCATCAGCCCTTCGAGGCCGGCGGCGGCGGCCTGCGCCCGCGCCAGCACGTCGCTCTGGTTTTTTTCCAGCTCGGCACGGCGTTTTTCGAAATCGGCGATGTTCGCCTCCGTCGCGCGCTTCGCCTTGCCGTGCGGAATTAGATAATTACGCGCATAGCCGTCCTTTACCTTGACGACGTCGCCGAGCTGGCCGAGGTTGCCGATTTTTTCCATCAGAATGATTTGCATGGCCGTTCCTCAATGCAGATCGGTGTACGGCAGCAGCGCCAAGAAACGCGCCCGCTTCACGGCCACCGAAAGCTGGCGCTGATAGCGCGCCTTGGTGCCGGTGATGCGCGCCGGAATGATCTTGCCGTTCTCGTTGATGAAATCCTTCAGCAGCGCGATGTCCTTGTAGTCGACTTCCTTGATGCCTTCCGCCGTGAAACGGCAGAACTTGCGGCGCCGGAACAGCGGACGCGAACCGCGCCGGCCGTCCTTGCCGAGTTTTTTACCTTTTCCCTTACCCCTGCCTATTGGTCTGGGCATGATCTGTATCCTCGATTAACTGAAATTCATTGACATGCAGCATGAGCTGCGTGCTGCGGCGGCTGCGCTGCGCCAGAAACCCGGTGAACTCCGCATGTCGTCCGACCTGCAGGCGCGCGATCCGCTGCGCCGTCCCGGCCATCGCCACGCCCTGCACTTCGCACGTTATGTCGCGCCGGAAATCCGCTTCGATCTGTGACGAACGATGCATGATCCGGAAATCGACCGCCGCAATGCCGGCCGGCGTGAAACGCAGTGCGTCGATGGCGGTGAACTCGCCGGACAGCGATACCACGTTGCGGCTCATCCAGGAAAACCGTGCGCGTTGCGTGCGAAATGCTCAGCTCGCCGTCCCGGCCGTCGTTTCCGGTCTGGCGCCCGCCTCCGCACTGGCGCCGCCCGCCGCCGGCGCCGCGGCGTTTTCGGAAGCTGCAGCGGCCGGTGCGGACGCGGGTGCCGGCGTCAGCGACCGCGCCTTTTCTTCCTTCATCATCGGCGACGGCCCGGTCGCGGCTTCCCGCATGTTGACAGTCAGATGGCGCAGCACTGCATCGTTGAACTTGAACGCGTGCTCCAGTTCATCGAGCGTTTCCTGGCCGCACTCGATGTTCATCAGCACATAGTGGGCCTTGTGCATCTTCTGGATCGGATAGGCCAGCTGGCGCCGGCCCCAGTCTTCGAGCCGATGCACGCGCCCGTCCTTCGCTTCGACCATGCCGCGGTAGCGCTCGATCATCCCCGGCACCTGTTCGCTCTGGTCGGGATGAACGATGAAGACGATCTCGTAGTGTCGCA
>JBDZVW010000488.1:0-2019 GCA_040255885.1 Betaproteobacteria bacterium | reverse complement strand
AAGGTGCACGCCTGGAAAGCGTGTGTACGGCTTTAAACCGTACCGCGGGTTCGAATCCCGCTCTCTCCGCCACGATACTCACGTTTGGTCGATTGCCCCGGCAGGCGAAATATCGCAATCCCGCTCCCTCCGCCATTCATCCTGCCACCCGCGATCGGCGTCCGTCATGAAAGCGTCACGAATTTGTGCCAGACTCGAGCACAATGAGCCTCAATCATGGTTCCAACGCAGAAGCGGCACACTCAAACAAAGACATCGAAATAATCCAGGCTCAGGCGGGTGACATTCATGCAATCATCATACGCTGGCTCACCGGTCTCCTGATATTCGTATTATGCCTGTGGATGCTGGCCGGCATCGGCAAACTCGTGATCGATCTTTACGGAGCCGTCAGCGGAGACTGGCGTCGCGCCGGGGAACACATGATCGTCAGCGTGCTGGTGATTCTTGCGCAGTTGGAAATCATGCGCACGCTGCTGGCGTACCGGAAACTTGGTCGCGTACGCGTTACGTTCATCATCGACACCGCGCTGGTCGTGCTGATCGGCGAGCTGATCGGGCTGTGGTTCAGTGAGTATTCGCCCCAGAAGGTGCTGCTGAGCCTCGGCGTAATCGCCACGCTGGTAATACTGCGTAATATCACCGCCGGGCACCCGATTCCGGATTCGTAGCGCAGTCTTCCGGCTGTTCGACGGCTGCGGCACTGTCCGCATGACGCGCCGCCGCCGGTGTCCGACAGTCGCGCAATATGTGCCGCATTCTCGTCCGGTACAGTCTCCGGCCCGGCATGAGTTTTGGTCATCGGTTGCGTGCGAAATCGTCATTTGTCGCGACGCAAGGTATCGTTCAGACTTGCTGCCATCATCGGATTGCATGACTCCCCCCGGACACCGTGATCATGAAGGCAGACACCGCCGCCGACCTTCCCGCTTCGCCGCCGAACCTGTGGCTTTCCGCGGCAAGCCTGGCGCTGGGACCGGCGGCAGCACTGGGCTTCGCACGCTTCGCCTACGCGCTGCTGTTGCCGGCGATGCAGTCCGACCTCGGCTGGAATTATGCCGAGTCGGGATTGATCAACACCGCCAATGCGGTGGGCTATCTGCTGGGCGCGCTGATCGCGGCGCCCGTCATCCGCGCGTGGGGCGTGCAGCGCGTATTTTCCGTCTCCCTGATACTGACGGCAGCGAGTGTTGCCGCAACGGCACTCACCGGCAATTTCTTCATCCTGATGGCATTGCGCCTGATTCCGGGCGCAAGCGGTGCGACGGTGCTCATCGCCGGTGCTGCACTGGCGGCACAGCTGGCTACCCGCCACAACAGCCGCGCGGCGCTGATACTCGGTATTTACTACGCCGGCGTCGGACTCGGCATCATGATCTCCGGCTTCGCGGTACCGCTGCTGCTCGCCTCTCATGGCGGCTGGCGCGGCGCCTGGGTACTGCTCGGCGCGCTCAGCGCAGCGCCCATCATCACGACCGCGAAGATTGCCCGCGATGCATCCTTCACATCGGACGCCGTCGGCCGTGCAGCCGCGTACTTCCCCTGGCGCCGCTTCGGCTGGTCGCTGACGTCCTACTTCCTGCTGGCGCTGGGTTACATCGGCTACATGACGTTCATGATCGCGTTTCTGCGCATGCATACCTCCGGGATCGGCAGCGTGATGGCGTTCTGGATCCTGCTCGGGATCATGGCGATGCTGTCGTTCCAACCCTGGAACCGGCTGCTGCAGACCAGCCGCGACGGCCGCATGATGGCATGGCCGCTGGCGGTGCTCACCGTCGGCACGCTGCTGCCGGTGCTGTCGGTGCACACGGCGGCACTCTATGTTTCAGCGGCGCTGTTCGGAATCAGCTTCCTCGTCCCGGTCACGGCGACGACCGCGCTGGTGCGGCTCGGTCTGCCGCCGGCCGAATGGCCGCGCGGCATTGCGCTGTTCACGGTCGTCTTCGGCGTCGGCCAGAGCATCGGTCCGTTCGCCGCCGGCTTTGTCGCGGACCATTTCGGCGGGCTGGCCGCCAG
>JBDZVW010000487.1:0-2023 GCA_040255885.1 Betaproteobacteria bacterium | reverse complement strand
CACCATCGAAAGCCTGGGCACGCCGCAGCAGCCGCATCCGCTGCAGCGCGCCTTCATTGCCGAGCAGGCCGGCCAGTGCGGTTATTGCCTGAGCGGAATCATCATGGCGGCAAAAGCACTGCTCGACCGCAATCCCGATCCCGACGAGGCCGCTATCCGGGACGCGCTGAGCCGCAATCTGTGCCGCTGCGGCAGCCATGATCGCATTGTGCGGGCGATCAGCCGGGCGGCGCGGGAGATGCGCACGTGAACGCGGAAGACGCACGGAACGGAAGCGCTGCGGCCGGCGCCGCGCGTGTGCCGGCACGGCAGTTGCCCGGAAATCTGAATGCCAATCGGCGGCTCGATCGCTGGCTGAACATCGGACGCGACGGCATCGTCACGGTTTCGCCGGGAAAAGTTGAGCTGGGACAGGGCATATTGACGGCACTGGCGCAGATCGTGGCGGAGGAACTGGAGGTGGCCATCGATCGCATCCGTATCGCGCCGGCGGACACCTCGCACAGCCCGGACGAAGGCACGACGTCGGGCAGCCGCTCGATCGAGGAAGGCGGCGTCGCGCTGCGCTATGCTGCCGCCGAGGTGCGTGACCTGCTGCTGCAGCGCGCCGCACAGGAGCTCGATGCGTCGATGGAAAAGCTGGTGACGCGCGACGGCGTCGTCAGCGCGCCCGACGGGCGCAGCGTGAGCTATTGGGCGCTGGCGTCGGATGAACTGCTGCAACGCGAGGCGACGGCGCAGATCATGCCGCGTCCGCAAGCCGCGCATACCATCGTCGGACGCAGCGTCGAGCGCTGCGATCTGCCGGCCAAGGTGAGCGGCGGCACGGTCTACGTTCACGACATGGAGCTGCCCGGAATGCTGTACGGCCGGGTGGTGCGGCCGCCGAGTTACGGCGCAGCGCTCGAATCATGCGACGAGACGGCAGTACGTGCGCTGCCGGGTGTGGCCGCAGTGGTGCGCGACGGCAGTTTTCTCGCTGTTGCGGCGGAACGTGAGGAGCAGGCGATCGCCGCATTGCGCAAGCTGCAGCAGGTGGCGCAATGGCGCAAGACGCTGCAACTGCCGGCGTCTGACGAACTGCATCGTGCGATGCTGGCGCAGCGCTCGGAAGACACCGTGATTGCCGAAAAGGGTGCTGCGCAATCGTCATCCGCAGACGTCATGCTGGAAGCAACTTATACGCGGCCTTATCTCGCGCATGCGTCGATTGGTCCGTCGTGCGCGGTGGCATGGATGGATGGCGGCCGGCTGACGGTGTGGAGCCACAGCCAGGGCGTTTATCCGCTGCGCCACGAGCTGGCGAGGGCGCTGCGCATGGTTGACGGCGATGTGACGGTGATTCATGCCGAAGGTGCCGGCTGTTATGGACACAATGGCGCCGACGACGTCGCGCTCGACGCCGCGCTGCTGGCGCGCGCGTTGCCGGGACGGCCGGTGAAGCTGCAATGGATGCGGGACGATGAATTCGCATGGGAGCCGTACGGGCCGGCGATGGTGGTGAAGCTGCGCGCGGCGCTCGATGCGAACGGCGCCGTCAGCGACTGGCAGCACGACGTGTGGACTTATCCGCACAGCCGGCGGCCGGGCCGCAGCGACGACGGCGTGAATCTGCTCGCCGCATGGCAGCTTGCCGACGCGTTCGCGCCGGCACCGCCGCCCAACATCCCGCCGCCCGGCGGCGGCGACCGCAACGCGGTGCCGCTCTACGATTTTCCGGCGCTGAAAGTCATCAAGCATTTCGTTGCGGATTCGCCGTTGCGCGTGTCGGCGCTGCGCGCGCTTGGTGCCCACACCAATGTGTTCGCGATCGAATCATTCATTGACGAGCTGGCGCTGGCCGCGGGTGTGGATCCGGTTGAATTCAGGTTGCATCATCTGTCGGATTCCCGCGCGCGTGACGTGATCGCAGCGGTTGCGCGCGGCAGCGGCTGGCAGCGCGGCAAGAACAGCGACGGTCACGGGCGCGGCATCGGCTTCGCGCGCTACAAGAATGCCGGCTGCTACCTCGCGGTGGTGGCGG
>JBDZVW010000486.1:0-2030 GCA_040255885.1 Betaproteobacteria bacterium | reverse complement strand
TTCGGTGGCGGCGCGCAGCGCCATTTCCTTGCACCCGCCGCCGGCCGGCAGCAGCCCGACACCGGCTTCGACCAGGCCAATGTAGCTTTCCAGCGTCGCCACCGCGCGATCGCAGTGCATGATGAATTCGCAGCCGCCGCCGAGCGCCAGCCCGTCCACCGCCGCCACCGTCGGCACCATCGAATAGCGCAGCGCCTGGGTGGCGACCTGGAACTGCGCCACCAGGCGCTCGACCGCTTCCAGCCGGCCGGCCATCAGCGCATCTGCGACATTCAGCGAGCGCGCCGCCTTCAGTACTGCTGATTCGGTCGCGCGCCGGAATTTCCGGAATGCGTGCGCCAGCGCCGACGATTTCGCCGTGCCGCCGGACGGGGTCTTCTTCAGATTGGCGCCAACGGAAAATGGCGGCTCGGTCTGCCAGATCACGAGCCCGGCGTAGCCGCGCTCGGCCTCTTCAATTGCCTGCAGCACGCCGTCCAGCACCTCGTCACCGATCGCGTGCATCTTGCTCTTGAATGACAGGATCAGAATGTCGTCGCCGCCATGCCAGGCGCGCACCGCGTCGCTCTCGAACACCGTCTCGCCATATTTGACGGGTTCCCCGAGCAGCCGGTCGGGAAACAGCTGACGGCGATACACCGGCAGAGTGGAACGCGGCCGGTACGTATTGTCGGCCGGCGCGTATGAGCCGGCCACCGTGTGCACACCGGTGCGCTCGCCGTCGATCGCCCAGTCCGGCAACGGCACGTCCGACATCGTCTTCCCGGCAGCGATGTCGTCGGCGATCCAGCGTGCGATCTGCTGCCAGCCTGCCGCTTGCCACAGTTCGAACGGCCCGCGATTCCAGCCGAATCCCCAGCGAATTGCGAAATCGACATCGCGCGCATTGTCCGCGATCTGTTGCAGGTGCACGGCACAATAATGAAAGGTGTCGCGGAATATCGCCCACAGGAACTGCGCCTGCGGACGATCGGATGCATGCAGTTGCGCGAACCGTTGCGCCACGTCGCCGTTTTTCAGAATCGCCGCCACGCCCTCATCGGCCGTACCCGATGCCGGACGATAATCGTTCTGCCCGAGATCGAGCACGCGGATTTCCTTGCCGACTTTCTGGTACACGCCGCGTCGCGTCTTCTGGCCCAGCGCACCTTGATCGATCAGAGCCTGCAGCCACGCCGGAACCGTGTAATAACGGTGCCACGGATCCTCGGGCAGCGTGTCCTTCATCGTATTCACGACGTGCGCAAAGGTGTCGAGCCCGACCACGTCCGCGGTACGGAAGGTCGCGCTTTTCGGCCGCCCGATCGACGGCCCGGTGATCGCATCGACTTCATCGAAGCCGAGCCCGAACTGCTGTGCATGATGAACGGCGGCCAGCATTGCGAACACGCCGACGCGATTGGCGATGAAGTTCGGCGTGTCCTTGGCGCGGATCACGCCCTTGCCGAGCGTGGTGACGAGAAACTTTTCGAGCGCGCCGAGAATCGCCGCGTCGGTCCCGCTGTCCGCAATCAGCTCGACCAGATGCATGTAACGCGGCGGATTGAAGAAATGCACGCCGCAGAAGCGCGCCCGCACGTTTTCCGGCAGTGCCTGCGACAGCCGGTTGATCGAAAGCCCCGACGTATTGCTGGCAAAAATCGTGCGCTCGCCGAGATGCGGCACGACCTTTTCGTAGAGCGCGGTTTTCCAGTCCATGCGCTCCGAAATAGCCTCGATCACGAGATCGCAGTTCTGCAGCAGATCGAGATCGTGCTCGTAATTGGCGGGCTCGATACAGGCGGCCCTGCCGGCCGTTGCCAGCGGCGCAGGCTCGATTTTTCCAAGATGGTCGATCGCCTTGCGCACGGTAGCGTTCGGATCTCCGTCCTTCGCCGGCAATTCGAACAGCACGACCGGAACGTTCGCGTTCACCAGATGCGCGGCGATCTGCGCACCCATCACGCCGGCGCCAAGCACCGCCGCCTTGCGTACCATGAAAGGAAATTCTGCAGGCATGACAACTCCGCGGGGTTTGAGACGATTATACC
>JBDZVW010000130.1:0-7576 GCA_040255885.1 Betaproteobacteria bacterium | reverse complement strand
CAAGCACGTTCAGAGGCGGCCGCTTGAGCCGAGGAGCAGGTGCCCGGCCAGAGGCCGGGTGCGACCGGTGCACTGCGAGTACCCATACGCCGCCCACCGCCCCCGCCCGCCTTCGCGGGCTCCCCGTCTCGATAAGGCGGGGAAAAAACGTTCTGCGGAACAGTCGCGGAAAGGTAACGATCGGTTGCCGTAATTATCGTCCGTCTTCGGATGCACTCCGCATGATGCTGCGTTGATCTACGTCACTCTTCGTGGCAACCACAAGCCGCAGAATCCCGCGCTTCAGCTTTCCCCAAGCAGCCCCTCAACCACCTCCAGCCGCGCCCGTTCGACAGGGACACCGGACGGGCTGGTTTTTGCCGGCGACCTCAGGTCCTGCGTCGACAACACCGTCAACTGAATTTCGGTTCCGTCGCGCTCGAACACGAATGCCGGCACGGTGCGCGCGTCGTCGCCGAAATACAGCCGCTGGCCGGCGCTGCGGTACGGAATGCCGCGATCGATCATGTAAAATTCCACCGCCTTGATATTGTCGGTAAACAGCTGCAACGTGAGACGAGCATGCGTGCCGGCGTTGCCGTTCAGTACTGAGCCGGTCAGATGAGGGCGGAAATGTTCGAGCTCACGCATCACTGAAACCGCCAGTCCGCGCAGCCGCTGCAGCGTTTCACGATGCTCGTCGGCCTGATAGAGCGCGCGATACGCGCGCAGCGCGGCCTCGATTTCGCGATTGTCAGGCCAGTTCGCGGCAACCGCTCCCACCTGCCGCGCCGCCTTGCGCTTGGCGAAACCGTAATCTTCGATGCCGTCTTCCGCCATCAGGCGTGCGGCGATCTGGGCGATCTGGCTGCGCAGCCGATGATTGATGCGCCCGCGGGCCATCGTTCGAACCCTTAAAAAAGCTGGTCTTTCGCGCTTTCGGGGGGAGCGGCAGGCGCCGCGCCTGGCGTGCTTCCCGCCGGCCACTGCGATCCGGGGGGCACAGGAGTCCCGGGCCACGCCGGCTGCACCGGCTGCTCAAGCGGCGGCAGATATTCCTGGTAGAAATAATCGACAATGCCGCCCTGCGCCACGCGCAGCCCGGTCGTCGGATCGATATGCGCGGTGACCACGCCCGGCGGCGGTGTCGGGATCTGCTCGGGCGCGCCTTTCAGCACCTTGCCCATGTATTCCATCCAGATCGGCAATGCCGCGTGCGAGCCGGTTTCGCCGCGCCCCAGTGAATGGGGTTGATCGTAGCCCATCCATGCCACCGCAACCAGACTCTTCTGGAAACCGCAGAACCAGGCGTCGACCCAGTCATTGGTGGTGCCGGTCTTGCCGGCGAGGTCCTTGCGGCCCAGACGCAGTGCGCGCCGGCCGGTGCCGAGACGGATTACGTCTTCCATCATCGTGGTCATGATGAACGCATTGCGCGGATCGATGATCTGCGGCGCGCCGGCTCCCGCCTGCTGCGGTTTCGCTTCCAGCAGCACGCGGCCGCGGTCGTCAGTGACACGCTCGATGAAGTACGGGGTGACCTTGTATCCGCCGTTGTCGAACGTGGCATAGGCGTCGACCATCTGCCACGGCGTGACCGCGCCCGCCCCCAGCGCCAGCGTCAGATAGGGTGGATTGAGTTTGGGATCGAATCCGAAGCGGGTGATGTAGTCCTGCGCATACTGCGGCGTGATCGACTGCATGATGCGGATGGTCACCAGGTTCTTGGATTCGGCGAGCGCCATGCGCATGCGCATCGGGCCGTCATACTTGCCGTCGTAATTCTTCGGTTCCCACGGTTCCGAGCCGGTGGTCTTGGCGTCGATTACCAGCGGCGCGTCATCGATGATGGTGGCCGGTGTAAAGCCTTTCTCCAGCGCCGCCGAGTAAATGAACGGCTTGAAGCTCGAACCCGGCTGACGCAGCGCCTGCGTGACATGGTTGTATTTGTTGCGCCAGAAATCGAAGCCGCCTACCAGCGACTTGATGGCGCCGGTTTGTGGATCCATCGACACCAGCGCCGCCTCGACCGTCGGCATTTCGACAATTTCCCAGGCGTCTTTCGCGTCTTTTTCGACGCGGATGATCGAGCCGCGGCGCACGCGCTGCTTCGGATTCACCTTGTCACCGAGCATACGCGCCGCGAATTTCAATCCCTTGCCGGTGATTTCGACGGCGGCGCCGCTCTTGAGATACGCCTTTACCTGCTTCGGACTCGCGTCCAGCACCACCGCGACCTTCAGATTGTCGCTATCACCATAGTCCTGCAGCGCGTCGTCGAGCTGATCATCGGTGGGGTGTTCCGGCAGTTGCACGAAGCCTTCGGGACCGCGGTAGCCATGGCGGCGATCATAGGCAAGCACACCGTCGCGCAACGCCTTCCATGCCGCCTGCTGGTGGTGGGAATCGATCGTCGTGTAGACGTTCAGTCCCATCGTATAGGCATCGTCGTGGTAGCGCTCATACATTTCCTGGCGCGCCATTTCCGCGACGTAATCGGCATGGGTTTGCAGCTGGGTGGAGGATTCCTGCGCCATCGCGACTTTCAGCGGAAAGCCGCGTGCCTGTTTCAATTGATCCCTGGTAATGAAGTGCAATGCGTACATGCGGCTCAACACGTATTCCTGCCGCTGCTTGGCATGCTTCAGGCTCGCAATCGGATTGAAGGCCGACGGCGCGCGCGGAATGCCGGCCAGTACCGCCATCTCGGCCAGATTAAGCTGGTCCAGCGTCTTGCCGAAATAGGTCTGTGCCGCCGCCTCGAAGCCGTAGGCATGGTGCCCAAGATAGATCTGGTTGATGTAAAGCTGAAGAATCTGATCCTTCGACAGATTGTGTTCAATTTTCATCGCCAGCAGCGCTTCGGCGAATTTCCGCGTATAGGTTTTTTTCCGGGACAGAAAAAAATTGCGCGCGACCTGCATCGTGATGGTGCTCGCACCCTGCACCTTGCTGCCGGCCAGGAAATTGGCAACGGCAGCCCGCAGCACACCCTGATAGTCGATTCCGCCGTGCTGATAGAAGCGCTCGTCCTCGGCCGAAATGATGGCCTCGCGCATCAGCAGCGGCACCTTGGCGAGCGTCACGACCTTGCGGCGTTCCTGGCCGAACTGACCGATCAGCACGCCGTCCGCGGTGTAGACGCGCAACGGCACTTTTGGCCGATAATCGGTCAGCGCCCCGAGCGACGGCAGCGTCGGATAAACGATGACGGCCGCAAACGCCAGCAGCAGCGCCCCTGCCAGCCCTGCCGCAGCGATGATCAGAATGGGGATGCCGAGCCAGCGCGACATTGAAAAGTGTCCGGGAAGTCAGTCAGCCCGCGTCGGGCTCAAGCACCGTGGAAATGCAGAATGCGGTCGACGCCGCACCGTAATGAAAGCGCGCACGAAAAATGCTTCATGCCTCGTGGTCGAAAGTTTCGATTATAGGGCAAAGTATTCCGCAAAATAAGTGAAATGGGATAAAAATCATTGTCCCGTTTATAGTTGTTGCCATTATTTAATGCAAATTATATCATTAGCATATAACAAGGCATAAAGTGCCATAAAAAGAATGATGAGAACCGGGGGGCTACACTTCAACACGGGCATGCTCGAGCGGCTGTTCAAGCCGCCGGTGCCGCCGCTGATCGGCGCGGACATCAGTTCGTCCGGCATCAAACTCCTTGAAATTTCGGCCGCCGGCAAGAACGTCTATCGCATCGAGCGCTACGTGATCGAGCCGCTGCCGCGGGACGCCGTGGTGGACGGCAACATCATGAATCTGGATGTGGTCAGCGACTGCCTGAAGCGCGGCTGGAAGCGGCTTGGCAGCCGCATCAAGAATCTGGCGCTGGCGCTGCCGACGTCGGCGGTCATCACGAAGAAGATCACGGTTCCGGCCGGACAGGACGATGACGAGCTCGAGCTGCAGGTCGAAACCGAGGCCAACCAATATATTCCGTTCGCACTCGACGAGGTCAATCTCGATTTTCAAGTGATCGGACCGGCCCCGGACCGCCCCGACGAAATCGAAGTGCTGATCGCGGCATCGCGCAAGGAAAAGGTCGAAGATCGCGTCGCCGCCGCAGAGTCGGCCGGCCTGCGTGCGATGGTGATGGACGTCGAAGCCTATGCCGCGCAGGCGGCCGTCGCGCTGGTGCAGAAAGGCCTGTTGAACGGTGGCCATGATTGCAACCTCGCGGTCGTCGACGTCGGCACGGCGATGATGAACGTCAACATTCTGCGCAACAACGAGTCGATTTACACGCGCGAGCAGTCATTCGGCGGCCATCAGCTGACACAGGAAATCCAGAACCGCTACGGACTTTCGCCGGAAGAGGCGGAAGCCGCCAAACGCATGGGCGGCCTGCCGGACACCTACCAGAACGAAGTGCTGGCGCCGTTCATGGATACGCTGGGGCTGGAAGTGGCGCGCGCGCTGCAGCACTTCTACACCTCCAGTCAGCACACCAAGGTCGACCATATCCTGCTGACCGGGGGCTGTTCCGCGATTGCCGGCATCGACGACGTCGTTGCACGGCGCACCCAGGTCAACACCCTTGTCGCCAATCCGTTCAGCGACATGGCGCTGGGTCCGCGCGTCAAGCCGCGCAGTCTGGCGAGCGACGCCCCGGCGCTGATGATCGCGTGCGGGTTGGCACTGCGGAGGTTCGCCGCATGATCCGCTTCAATCTGCTGCCCTACCGCGAAATGCGGCGGGCGGAACAGCAGCGCCAGTTCATCGTGCTGGCATGCGGCATCGCGATCCTCGGCCTGGCCGTCTGGTTCCTCGGACACAGCTATCTGGGCAGCCAGCTCGATACCCAGAACAGGCGCAACAAATTCCTGCAGCAGCACATCGCGGTGCTCGACAAGCAGATCGCTGAAATCAAGCACCTGAAGGAGCAGACCGCGGCGCTGCTGGCACGCAAGAAAGTGATTGAAACCCTGCAGACCAACCGTTCCGAAGTGGTGCATCTGCTGGACCAGCTGGCGCGCCAGATGCCGGACGGCGTCTATCTGAAAAGCATCAAGCAGCACGGCAACAGTGTCCACATCATCGGCTACGCGCAGTCCAACGCGCGGGTATCCACGCTGCTGCGCAATTTCGAAGCGTCGCCGTGGCTCGAGCATCCGGCGCTGATTCAGATCAAGGCGGTCAACCAGGGCGGCAAGCACCTGTTCGAATTCAGCATGAACGTCACGCTGACGCGCGGCAAGAATGACGAGAAAAAGCCCGCCTCGCACAAAGGCAGGAAGACATGACGCTCGACGAACTGCGCCGCCTCGATCCCAAGAAAATCGGCTCCTGGCCGGTGGTACCCAAACTGGGGGCACTGATCCTACTGCTGCTGCTCATCATTTTCTTCGGCTACTGGTTCGATTGGAAAAGCCAGATCAACGACATCGATACAGCGAAGAAAAAAGAGGATTCGCTGCGCACGACTTTTCTCGCGAAGAAACGGCAGGCGATCAATCTCGACCTCTACCGCCAGCAGCTGGCGGCCATTCAGAAGCAGTTCGGCGCAGTGCTCAAGCAGCTGCCGGGCAAATCCGAAATGGATGCGCTGCTGACCGACATCAACCAGGCCGGGCTGGGACGCGGACTGAGCTTCGAGCTGTTCAAGCCGGCAGCGCATGAAACGACGGCGGATTTCTATGCGTCGCTGCCGATATCGATCAAGCTCACCGGCACCTATCACGACATCGGCGCGTTCGCCAGCGATATTGCCAAACTGCCGCGCATCGTGACGCTGAACAACGTTTCGCTCAACTCCGGAAAAGACGGCGTGCTGACGATGGACGCCACCGCGATGACCTACCGCTATCTCGACGAGGCAGAAATCGCCAAGCAGCGGCGGGAAGAGCGCAACAAGAAACACAAGAAGAGAAGATGATGATGCGCTGGATCGTATTCGCCGTGATGACAGCACTCATGCTCGGCGGCTGTGGCGGGAGCGGCAGCTTGTCGGACCTGCGGCAGTTCGTCAAGAATGCCGACAAATTGCCGCACGGGAAAATCCCGCCGCTGCCCGAAGTGCAGCCATACCAGCCTTTTCAGTATACCGCTTTCGACATCCCGAACCCGTTCGAACCGCGCAAGGTAGAGACTCCGAAAACGGCCGGCAGCAAGCTGAAACCCGATCTCAACCGGCGTCGCGAGCCGCTCGAGGCCTACGCGCTGGAGACGCTGAAAATGGTTGGCACGCTGGAACGCGACAACAAGATGTATGCGCTGGTTCTGGCGCCTGATCACAACCTGTTCTACGTTACGGCAGGCAACTACATCGGACAGAATTTCGGCCGCATCACGCAGATTACCGATTCCGAAATCAAGCTCAAGGAACTGGTGCAGGACAGCAGCGGCGACTGGACGCAGCGGGCAAGCGCGCTGCAGTTGATCGATACCAACAAAACCGTGGCAAAAAAATAACCGTGACCGGCGCCTGGCCGGCGGTCACATGAGCGAATACGAAAAACTGTACCGGGAGCGTGCGCAGGCACGCCGACGGGGGGGTGAGCCTAAATGAAAACGGGTCCGGGTTTCCGGCATAAATTGCGCGCCATCGTCGCGCCGGCGACGGCATTTCTGCTGCTTGCAGCCGTCATTGGATTTGCATCGTCCGCGCACGCCGATCTCAATGCGATCCAGGCGGTCAGCGCGGCGCCCGAAGCCGGCGGCAAAACCGTCGTGCGCATCACGCTGAAAGCGCCGCTGGCGGCGGCGCCGGCCGGATTCACGGTCAACAATCCGCCGCGCATCGCGTTCGATTTCCCGAATACGGCCAATGCGCTGGGAAGCAATTCCGAGGAGATCGGCGAAGCGGCGGTGCGCAGCGTCAATGCGATCCAGGTCGGCACCCGCACCCGGCTGGTTCTGAATCTGGCTCGCGCACTGCATTACGACGCGCAGGTCCACGGCAACACGCTGCTGGTCACGTTGCACACGACGGGGAGCGTCGCCGCGAACAACGGAACCGGGGCCTTGTCGCATTTTGCCCAGGTCGAGCCCGGCATGCAGCATCACAGCCTGAGCAACATCGATTTTCGCCGCGGCCGCAACGGCGCCGGTCGCGTCATCGTGGACCTGTCGGACAACAAGGTCGGCATCGATCTCAAGCAGCAGGGCAAGAAAATCATCGTCAACTTCATGGACACCACGCTGCCGCCCAATCTGGCGCGCCGCCTCGACGTGATGGATTTCGCGACGCCGGTGCAGACAGTGACCGCACGGCAGGAAGGGCGCAATACCCAGCTCGTGGTCGAACCGCGCGGCAACTGGGAACAATCCGCCTATCAGACCGACAACCGTTTCATTCTTGAAGTGAAACCGGTGATCCCGAACCCCAATGCGCTGGTCCAGGGCAGCGGCCCCGGCTACCACGGCGACAAGCTGTCGCTGAATTTCCAGAACGTCGACGTGCGTTCGGTGCTGCAGGTGATCGCCGACTTCACCGGGCTCAACATCATCACCAGTGATTCCGTGCACGGCAATCTCACGCTGCGGCTCAAGGATGTGCCGTGGGACCAGGCGCTGGACATCATCCTGCAGGCCAAGGGTCTGGACATGCGCAAGAACGGCAACGTGATCTGGATCGCGCCGCGCGACGAGC
>JBDZVW010000485.1:0-2036 GCA_040255885.1 Betaproteobacteria bacterium | reverse complement strand
GGCCGCTACATGGTGTCGGATGCCGCGTACTTCGTGTGCCGCGTCGTCGGCACCGCGACACGCGCCGGCAAGCGCTGGATGTACTGGGATGCAGGCATGTTCGGCGGCGTGATCGAGACCGTCGAAGGCTTGCGCTACGGCATCGAAACCGACCGCAAGGGCCCGACCATCCCGTGGTGCATCGCCGGGCCCACCTGCGACTCGGTCGATATCCTGATGCGCGACGAAATGCTGCCGGAAGACATCCAGGAAGGCGATTTCATCTACATTCCGAACGCCGGCGCCTACACCACCGCCTACGCGAGCACCTTCAACGGCTTTCCGTTGCCGGAGGTGCACGTGGTCTGAATGCCGGACACCGGGTATGACGGCACAAGGCGGGCTTATGGCTCGCCTTTTGTTTGGATGGCCGCCACGCGAGTGTGAAATAAGTCACTGATAGGGGCGGGCTTTATACGATGATAAAATAGCCGTCATAATGGGGCCGGTGTGAATAATCGGACAACCGGGCGCCGGGGGACCGCGGCGCCCGGGAAGACGACAGGGAGAGGGGATGAACGGCAAGTGGTTGTGCAGGGGACTGTGCGCGATCTGGCTGCTGGCCGGACTGCCGGCAGCGGCATTTGCCGCCGCCGATGCGCTGGCGCAAGCGGAACAGTACATGGCCGCGCACGATGCAAAGCGTGCCTACGCGCTGCTCAAGCCGCAGGAAGCGCAACGTGCCGGCAATCCGCGATTCGATTATCTGCTGGGCATCGCCGCGCTCGACGCCGGGCATCCGACCGAGGCGGTGTTCGCGCTGGAGCGGGTGCTGGTGGCCGAGCCGAAAAACACGCTGGCCCGCGCCGAAATCGCCCGCGCCTACTATGCGCTGGGCGAGATGAAATCCTCGAAGCAGGAATTCCAGACCGTCAAGAAGGAAGGGGTGCCGAAGCAGGCGATCGCCACCATCGACCGCTATCTGAATGCGATCGGCCGCACTGCGAGCGCCGACCACACCACTGTCCACGGCTACCTGCAGGCGACGTTGGGCCACGACACCAACGTCAACAGCGGACCCGGCATCGACTCGGTTGCCTTGCCGGCGTTCGGCGGCGCGATTTTCAATCTCAATGCCGGCAGCACCGGCGTATCGGACAATTTCCTGACGCTCGATGGCGGCATCAACGCGGTGCGGCCGCTGCCGGGCGGCGTCAGCATATTCGGCGCGCTCAACCTGTCGAAGCGCTGGAACAACCATTACAACGAATTCGAAGCCTCGTATTGGGACGGCAACGTTGGCGCGAGCTTCAAGCGCGGCTATGAAACCTATACCATCGGCGCGCAGGGCAACCAGTTTTTCCTGCACGACAAGACCTACCGGCATGCGTACGGTATCTACGGTCAGTGGACCCACGAAATTGGTCCGCGCACCCAGACCAGCGCCTACGTCCAATATGCGCGGCTGACTTACCCGGGACAGCATGTGCGCGATGCCGATCGCACGGTGATCGGTGCCGCGTATGCGCATGCGTTCCCGGACAACGACACGACCGTTTATGCCAGCGCCTATGTCGGACGTGAGGATGAACGCGAGAACGACGTGCCGTGGATCGGCAACCATCTGTATGGCGTGAAGGCCGGCGCCCAGCACTTCGTGACCGATGCGGTGGCGCTGTTCGTCAACGCCGCTGCCGAACGCCGCAACTACGGCGGCGAGGAGCCGTTCTTTCTGACGACGCGGCACGATACCCAGATTTCGGCCAGCGCCGGCCTGACCTGGGCGGTCAAGCGCGCGTGGCGGGTGACGCCGCAGATCACCTGGATCAACGACGACTCCAATGTCGCCATCTACGATTTCAGACGCACCGTTTACGCGGTGACGCTGCGGCGCGATTTCTGAGGAGGCGGGAATCATGGCCCGACGAAACTTTAGGCCGCACAAGCGTGCGATCCTGATTGCGGCGGTGGCCGCGTGCTATCCGCTCACGGCGTCGGCGCTGCCGGCCGCGGTCGTGTTCTTTACGTCCGGCCAGGTGACCGCGACGGCCGCGGAC
>JBDZVW010000484.1:0-2038 GCA_040255885.1 Betaproteobacteria bacterium | reverse complement strand
CGCAGCGTGCCGGCCGGGCGGTCGCCGTGCTGGCGCGCGCCTTCCATCGCGTCGTCGAGCACGCTCAATGCCGGCGTGATGCGCGCCAGAAATTCGCGTCCGGCTTCGGTGAGCCCGACGCGGCGCGTGGTGCGCGCGAGCAGCCGCACGCCCAGGTGCTGTTCGAGTTGGCGCAGGGTCTGGCTCAGTGCTGACGCGGTGACGTCCAGCTCCGCCGCGGCGCGGGTGAAGCTGCCGTGGCGTGCGATCAGCGAAAAGGAACGCAGTGTCGAGGTGAGGTCGTCGCGCATTGATAAGCATAGCTTTATAAAGCATTGCTAAAATGCCTCTTTTTCTCGGCAATGGCAAGGCTCAGACTTCACGACATCCGCTCGGCGGCATCGTAGCGAACGGTATTTTATGAAGGAGATGATTGATGGAAGCATCGCTGGCGGGGCGCACGGCACTGGTGACCGGCGCCTCGCGCGGCATCGGCCGGGCGGTGGCGCTGGCTCTGGCACGTGAAGGTGCCGACGTGGCGGTGAACTACGCCGGCAACGAGCGCGCCGCTGCTGAAGTATGCGACGAGATCGCGCGGCACGGACGGCGCGCAGTCGCATTGCGCGCCGACGTGTCGGTGGCGGCCGAGGTCGGGCGGCTGGTCGATGAAGTGCGGCGGCAACTAGGCGGGATTTCGATCCTGGTCAACAATGCCGGCATCGCCCGCCGGCAGTCGATCGAGCAGGTCACCGAGCGCGACTGGGACGAAATCATCGACGTCAATCTGAAGTCGGTATTCCTGGTGACGCAGGCGGCGGTTGCGGATATGCGCGCCGCCGGCTGGGGCCGCGTCATCAACGTGTCGTCGGTTGCGGCGCAGATCGGCGGCATCGTCGGCCCGCACTATGCGGCGTCGAAAGCCGGCATTCTCGGGCTTACGCATTTCTACGCATCACGCCTTGCGGGCAGCGGCATCACGGTGAATACGGTGGCACCGGGGCTCGTCGACACCGACATGGCCGCCAGCATCGACGCCGCGGCGGCGCGCATTCCGGTCGGCCGCTTCGGCACGGCGGAAGAAATCGCCGACGCCATCGTCATGCTCGCGCACAACGGCTACATCACCGGCCAGACCCTCAACCTCAACGGCGGGCTTTATCCCGCCTGAATATTTAAGGAGACAGAAAATGCAAACACGCACACTCGGCCCCAAAGGCCCGCAGGTATCCGCGCTCGGCCTCGGTTGCATGGGCATGAGCGAGTTCTATGGCACGCACGACGACGCCGAATCGATCGCGCTGATCCATCACGCGCTCGACAGCGGCGTGACGCTGCTCGATACCGCCGACATCTACGGCCCGCACACCAACGAGCAGCTGGTCGGCAAGGCGATCCGCGGCCGCCGCAACGCGGTGTTCCTGGCGACCAAGTTCGGCATCATGCGCGACCCGAACGACATCACGAAACGCGGCGTCAACGGCCGGCCGGACTACGTGCGCGCCGCGTGCGACGCCAGCCTGAAACGCCTCGGCGTCGATCACATCGATCTCTATTATCAGCACCGCGTCGACCGCGACACGCCGATCGAGGAAACCGTCGGCGCGCTGGCCGATCTGGTGAGCGCCGGCAAGATTCTCTACATCGGTCTGTCGGAACCGTCGGCCGCGACCATCGAGCGCGCGCACAAGGAGCATCCGATCACTGCGGTGCAAAGCGAATATTCGCTGTGGACGCGCGATCCGGAAGACGGCGTGCTCAATGCCTGCCGCCGCCTCGGCATCGGCTTCGTGCCGTACAGCCCGCTGGGTCGCGGTTTTCTGACCGGCGCGATCAAGAGCCCGGACGACTTCGAGGACGGCGATTACCGCAAGAGCAACCCGCGCTTCCAGGGCGAGAATTTCGCGAAGAATCTGGCGCTGGTCGAGCGCGTGAAAGCGCTCGCCGCCGCCAAGGGCTGCACGCCGGCGCAACTGGCGCTGGCGTGGGTGCTGGCGCAGGACCCGCACATCGTGCCGATTCCGGGCACCAAGCGCGTGAAGTACCTGGACGACAATCTCGG